>NZ_KV789547.1:26845-47536 GCF_001807625.1 Neisseria sp. HMSC03D10 | reverse complement strand
CCGTACTGGTTTAAAGTTAATCCACTATAAAACTCTTCCATCCTTTATAAAGTCATAGACAAAACCTAAAAGGTCGTCTGAAAACCCAAACCAGTTTTCAGACGACCTTTATCTATTCAATACCATCAAGCCGCTTTACGATGGTAATGCCGTAGCGCATGTTCTTTGCGCCGTCCGCTCGAGAAGGCGGATACGCGTTTCAGGTAGCCAATAACGCGGGTGCCGTAGTCGATGTCGTGCGAACCGCAAGCGGAACAGGCGTGCAAGGTGCGTTTATCGATGTGGCCGCATTCGTTGCAGATGGTGATGCGCACGTTCACGCAGAAGTAGTTGCAGCCGGTTTGTGCGGCGATGTCCAAGAGCGAGCGGTAGCCGGATTCGGGCAGGGCTTCGTCGAGGTTCAGGTGCAGCGCGGAGCCGCCGTCGAGCCAATCCACCAGTTCTTTGCCGTGCAGCAGGAATTTGTCGAGCGCGTTGATTTCTTCGTCTTCGACGACGTAGAAATAGGAGTTGTAGCATTCACGGCTGACTTTGTAGCCGTCGGCTTTGTCCCATTTGGCGTTTTTCACGCCGAGGTTTTCGGCGGGGACGAATTCTGTATTGAACTTCACGCCGTAGTGTTTGCTGGCGGCTTGGTTGGCTTCGAATATGGTTTTCAGACGGCCTTGGACGAAGTTGATGTAGTCGTCGTTGTAGCCGACTTTGATGCCGTGTGATTCGGCGGCTTCCGCCATGCCGTTGATGCCGATGGTGAGGAACTGTTTGTCCAGCGTGATGAAGCCTGCATCGTAAACGGGCAGCATTCCGGCGGCTTGGTATTCTTCCATCAGTTTGCGGTAGGCGTATTGGTATTTGTGGATTTTGGCGACTTCTGCGGCAAGGTCGCGCCCGTCTTGTTCCAGCCGGTTCATGTTGATGGTGATGACGTTGATGGAACCGGTCGCCACACCGCCCGCGCCGAGTGTGTAGCTGAAGGTGCGGTCTTCGATGGCATTGCGCAGGCGGCAGCAGGAAGCCAAGGAGTCGGGATTATCGGAAAGATAAACGAAGAAGGAATTGCCTTCCGCCAACTCTTTCGCCATTTCGTCGGCAAACACGGTGTCTTTGCATTTGCCGCCGTCGGTCAGCATCGCAGCGGTCACGACGGGGAAGGTCAAAACGGCTTTGGTGCGCTCCTGATTGAACCATTTGAGGAAGAAGTTTTGCAGCTTCGCCACGCTCGCCCACACCGGTTTGCTGAAATCGGGGAAGACGAAATCGCCGAACATCGCATCAAAATAGTATTGATCGTAAACGGAAATATTCCAGAATACGCTCTGATAGCCGCGCGCAGCAGCGGGCTGGTTGATGCTGTATACCACCTGTTGCATATGGTTGGCGATTTCTTTGCCGTGGGTTTCCAAATAATCGTCGCCGTAGTCTTTGCGGGCAAAGTAGTCAAAATAAGTCAGAAATTCCACCGTCGCCACCGCACCGGCAAACTGCGCACTGATGGCAAACACAAGATTGATAAACGAGCCGCAAAACGAAGCCAAATGCTGCGGCGCTTTGGATTCGCCGCCGAGTTTGCTTAAGCCGTCGAGCAGGAAGGGATACAGCGTAACCGACACACAATAAGGCTTGAGGCTGGTTTCGTCGTGGACATAAATCTCATGCGCCTCAATCTGGCGGATGTATTCGTCGGCGACGGATTGGTCGAAAATTTCGGCGATTTTGCGCGACACTTGGGCGCGGTTAATCTGCACGAAAAAGTCTTTCATGATTTCCGCTTCCATCGTGGCGATGTTTTTCTGGGTAACGTTGGCATTGGCGTCCATTTTCGAGCCGTCCGCCGCGTTTTGCGCACTGATGTAGTCGTGCATGAATTGCAGTTTGCCGTTTAACTGTTCGGGATGCAGCCGAATCATGTTAAGTCCTCCTGTGTGGGTTGGATAAAAAGCCTCAGGCCGTCTGAAAAGCGACCGCCTGCGGCTGAGTTGTAATCGGGATGATTTTGGGCGCAGGTTTGTCTTTGATAAACAAGCGGTTCAACACCTCGCCCGTGCGCAAATCGATAAATTTCTGATTGGTTGTCGGGCTGTCCAAGCCGCCCAGCTCCATCTGCCAACGGCCGGTTTTCAGATACGTCAGATAAGGCAGGATGCCGTCTGAAACCGCCTCCAGCTCCTCACGCTCCAAACCGGTGTACAAACAGGCTTTCAAACCCGCCTGCGTCACAATACCCAACATTTTCTGCAAGACTTCCGGCTGCCATTCCCCGCCCATGAACAACACGCAGCTAATCAGCCCGCGATAGCGTTTCAGACGGCCTTTCAAATAATCCTCGGTCAATTCCGTGCCGATACCTTCTTTCCACGCATCGGCGCTATGGCAGCCTTTGCAGCGCAGCGGGCAGCCTGAAAACAGAAACGCCAGCGACACTTCGCCCGGCACTTCCTGCCATACAATTTGCTCGATTGTGAATTTCAACACCGCCATGACCTGCTACCCATAAATACAATATATGGTGTGAATTAAATCATAAGAACACAAGATATGGTATTTTTATTTAACAATGCAACAAACCTATATGATAGTTTTTAATAATTCTCCATATTGAAATTACAAATCAAGACCGGCTTCCAATGCGAAAAATAAGTCGTGATAAGCAAACTCCGTTATGGCAAAGACCTGCTTCAAGGCAGACTGACAATTTGAAATGAGTCGGTTTTGGGCACAGAAAATGCCGGATTCAAGGCAAAAAGCACAGCAAGATTGAACATCTTACGAGCATTTTTAATGCGGAAGACGGCGCTTTATGAGACAAAATACCGCCATTATCGAATGGCCAGTTCGCCCCAGTTCAAATCTCAAAAACAGAAAAGGTCGTCTGAAACCCGTTTCCAGGTTTTCAGACGACCTTAAAGCATTCCACGAGCTTTCAATCAGACAATATGCTGTACCCGTTCGTACAATTGTGCAGGACTCACCATCTGATCGGCAAAACTCAGACTGAGGTCGCGCGATTGTGCCGAAGCGTAGTAATGCTCAACCTTCACCTCATCCCCTTCACCGAAAGCACGGATCAGCAGGCTGTCTTGGGCGCGTACGAACACGGCATCTGCCTGTTTCCCCCCTTCAAACACCAAACGGTCGGTAAACACGCCTGCGCGGGTTGAGCCGTCGGCTACTGTATCTTTGCCGTGTCCCGCCGCAAAAACGTAAGTATCCGCAGTGTTGATACCGCCTGCCAGATAATCATCGCCTTTCCCGCCGATAATCGTGTCTTTGCCGTAGCCACCGTAAATTTTATCGTTGCCCGCGCCGCCATGAATCGTATCGTTGCCGTTCCAGCCCGTCAGCGTCGCGCCTGTATCGGAGCCATATATTTCCATAGCCGCCGTTTTCATGGCTTCCGCATCCAAGGTTTTATCAGCGAACTCGAAACGTACATGACGGTTGGCAACCGACTGGAAATAATTGGCGACCGTTACCGAATCGTCTTCGCCGTATGCCTTGACGGTCAAATCGTTGCCGCTGCGGATAAATCTGGCCGAACCGGAAACCGCGCCATCGAAGCGCAGCGTATCGGTAAATTTACCGCCCTGATAAGTCGCATCCCTGACGGTATCGTGTCCGTGTCCCGCTGCAAAAAGGTAAACATCGCTGCTGTTGATACCGCCATACAGCATATCATTGCCTGCGCCGCCTGCCAGCACATCACTGCCCGAGCCGCCGTGCAGTATGTCTTCGCCGTCCGTTCCGGTCAAAATCCTGTCCTGTCCCGACGCACGTCCCAATACTTCCAAGCGCATAGCGGCTTCTGCCGTTGCGCCCTGCGTATCGGCTGCCGTAATTTTCAAATCAAAGCTGCCCGATTGCAGAACTCTGCCTCCGAATACGCCGCGTTTACCGTCAAAATCCATGCCCTCAGGCAGTCTGCCGCCATCGGCAAGCGTCGCGCGGTAAGTCAGCGCATCGCCGTCTTTATCGGCAAACAATCCCTCCGGCAATGCAAACTTCCATTCCTGTCCCGCGCGTGCGTATTGCGTATTCAGACGACCCTGCACTTCGGGCGCATGGTTTTCCGCCCCGATTGCCAACGTCCAATCTTGGGACGCCGACAAACCCTCGCCATCGAACGCACTGATTTTCAGAACCAATTTATCCGTTTCAGACGACAATTTGCCGCCTCAAAGTACGGCTTGCCGAATCAAACACCAAACCTTCGGGCAGGGGCGAGCCGTTCGCCAAAGTCAATTCATAGCGCACGATACCCTTATCGTCGCGGAACAAATCATCCGCAAGTTGATGGCTGAACAGCTTATCCGCCGATACCGACAAAGTTTCAACTGCCTTATCCGCCTGCGGAGCAGCATTGGGTGCAGGCAACGCCAATCCGAACATTCCATCGCGGAAATTCTCTATCGCAATCTGTCCTTGGAACGTCGCGCCCGTCAAAACCAGGCTTGTGCCCATCAAAGCCAGCGTCCAACCTTGCGCCGAATGCCAAACATCAGGCTTATCGGCATCCGCCGTCCAAACCGTACTGTCGAGCGAAACGCCGTCGATAAAGATCGCGCCTTCCCCGCCCGCATCGCGTATGGTTTTCACATCATCGGCATTCTGCAAATCGCGGGACGCAAAGAGATAAGAATCGAAACCCTCGCCACCGTCGAGCAGGTCGCGTCCCGCGCCCGCTGCCAGCGTATCGTGTCCCTTGCCGCCGTAGAGCCTGTCGTCGCCCTCTCCGCCGTCCAGATAATCGTCTCCCGATACCGCAGCGTCGCGGTTGTCGTCGCCCCACAAAATATCATTGCCCGAACCGCCGTACAGCACATCGTTGCCGTCCTGACCGACAAGCAAATCATTGCCCGCGCCGCCATGCAGCACATCCGCCGCACCGCCCGCAGCAACGCGGTGTACATTGTCCGAAGGCGCAATTTTCGCCGTCAGCGCGTAATCGCCGGTCTCGGCGTCAATCACAACATCCCAAGCATCCGTATCGTTGTGCGTACGGCTTACGCTGTTCAGATAGTTCGGATCCCATTTGCCGTCGCCCCAAGTATATTCGTAGCTCAGCGTACCGGCAGGAATCCGCACCGGACGCGGCATGACCAAGCCCGGCACCAACGGCATGACGGGCGCAACCGTACCGTAATTGAAATAAATGTCCCCGCCACCCGTGGAAATATAGTGTCCGCGGCTGCCGGCGCGCACAAATCCGTCGCCCAGAATCACATCGTCGCCCGCGCCACCGAAGACCGTATCGCTGCCTTCGCCGCCCGTAATCAAATCGCGGTTTGCGCTGCCGAAAACCTCATCATTGCCCTCGCCCGCAGCAACCCAGTCGCCGCGTTCGGACGAACCCGTTTCCGACAGATGGCTGTCCGTCAGCTCCGAATAAATCACATCGTCGCCCACGCCGCCGTAAATCAAATCCCGGCCTGCGCCGCCGATGATGATGTCGCGGTCTTCCGCCTTCTGCGCCTCGGTTTTGTTGCCCGCAAAATTGCTTCCGTTCAACAAATCGTTGCCCTCGCCGCCGTTGATGACGTCCGCGCCGTAGCTTCCGTACACACGGTCGTTGCCTGCACCTGCCGACACCGACAGCCTGCCCGCACCGCCCGCAAACAGCACATCGTCTTTATTGCCGCCCGTCAGATTGAACCAACGGTCTTGCGCATTTGCATAGAACACATTGTACTTGTCCGCCGCGCCGACCCCGTCGGTACGCACCAAAGAGCCTTCCCCGGCCTCCGAATCGGGCATGGCAGGCTTCTCTTTGGTCGTCAATGTGATCCCCAAAGCCGAAACATCCGATTTCTCGCCTTCAAAGAAACCGCGAATGACCGCCATATCCTTGCCGTGCTTCACCAGCAGTGAATGAGAAAGCGCAGGACGCACCGCCGTCATCAAACCGTCAGGCTTACCGTCCGCACCCACGCTCAGCCAGGTATCGTCGCTTTCGCTGTTGCGGATAAAACGGGACGCGCGGACGTCGTCTGAAAACACGATTGCCCCCTTTCGGTCGCTGTCGAAGACATTGTCAAAACCGTTGATACGGTAGGTATCGTCGCCGTTGCCGCCTTCAAGATAATCTGAACCTGCGCGTCCGTCTAAAACATCGTCGCCGTTACTACCAAATAATCTATCCTCATTTAAACCACCAATCAAATTATTATTTTCAGTGTTGCCGAATAAAGTAAATTTATAAGAAACCTTATTCATATAATCGGCAACTTCCAGCTTCATATCTTTTTGCAAATCCAGATAACGTCCATTATCCTCTCCTCTAGATTCCAAAGGCTCATAATCTATATCCTTGGCTGCGAATCTTTCCCAAACTCCCGCCATTTTGAAACGCGCTTCTAAATATTGATCAGTCATTCCGTTTGGATTGACAGCAGAATAAAGCCCCAATGTACCATCTGCATTGAACTTACTATAGTCAAAACCAACTAAGGCAAACGGGCTTAATTCTTTCAAAGCATAACGCATTGCCATACCTTCGGCAGAATCTGTTTTGGCAATTTCCAGATTCAATTTTAGAAATTCAAATTTTTGTCCATTTTCTACCAAGGACTCAATTCTCCCTCTTAATTCAACAATGTTTTTATGGTACTCTTCTCGAGAAGCTGCATTTTTATCAACATCTCCAACAGTTGTTAATTTAGCATCTTTACCAATAATAATACTCCTGACAAAATCCAAAACATTTTCCAATGATGCCTCAGACTTGTTGCTAGATAGATTGAAGAGTTGATTAATTTTTTCTAATGTCAAATTTTTATCGAGCAATGATAGTGTATATCCCAATGCCAAAGCATCGGTAACTTTATACATAGAGTGGTTATTAATAGGATTTGAATCCTTTTCGTTAAAGATTGGTTGGCGTTTACCTATTTGAGTAAACCACCAATCGTTAGTTGTGACGTTGATACCGTGTTCCGTAAAATAATTGTTTTGCTCCTTGAAAAATTTGGTTTTAGGCAGATACAAAGCTTTTTCAACTTCTTTAAAAAATGATTCACTGGAAGAAATAAATCCTGCACTGTTAAATGTATTAACAGCTTCAATCTTCACGCTATCAGCAAAAATGCGAGCAAATGAAGAGGCAAGATGTCCTCCCAAGCTATGTCCATTAACAACAACAGATAACTTTTCTCCTGTTGAGTTTATATCAATTAAACCTAAACCCGATACCTTTTCTGTAATAAAACGGCTTTTTGTGTCCTGGTTTCGTCCTAGAATAGATGAATCTATAATTTGAAGTACTTGCTGATTTATTGGTGTAGTAATTCTATTCCACCAATTAGTCATCTCCACAATCTGTGCCTGTGCTGCAACATTTAAAGCAAGGTCTGCATCAGTAATAAAATCTGTAAGCGGCTCTGTTCCTCTAGTCGAAACAAAAAGCTTCCCCTCATAAGGAGTATTAGCTCTACCTTTCCATACTGCTGCCGCGAAACCATTTTGATAAAGGTCACTTTTTTCTAAAGCAGCAACAATCTCAAAATTATTAGCAATGAATTTAGCTTGATACGAGGACATACGTTCTGACATTATATCCTCCATATTATCCCGAGCACTATTATTCCTAAGTTTCTGAATATCTGTATAAACTGCATCAGCTAGCAACGAGCTAATATAAATTTCCTGAATATGATTCATAATATTTCCTAAATTTAATTATTTAAATTAATGATTTTAACATCATATAAATCTTTTAGCCTTTTATAATCCATAGAATTACAATGTTTATTCCAATCTGAAATCCACATTGGACCAATTGAACTTCCAATTACGGACTCATTTAAACGTGAAACCCACCCCCCAGATGCCATATAAGATTTAGAAATAATATAAATTTTTTTATCATCACTCCCATACTTACGAACATAATAACGTACAGGAACAGCACTTCCTTGTAATTTTAGATACTTACTATCTAACTCTATTAAATCTTTATGTTTAAAATCTTCAACAGGGAAAACAAAAACCATTTTATTTGAATTGCAGATATTTTTCATTTGAATCTCCCCAATCAGCTCATCTCCAAACATCAAAACAAAGCCAATGACCATCCCTAAAATATAAAATATTTTTCTCTTTTTATTAGAATGAAGAATATTCCATTTTGTATTCTGCCATTCAAATATTGCACCAAGAACAAACCCGATTGACACAAAGACAATAATATGAAGAATCAGGAGAAGAATACCTATCATAATTTAAGTCCTTACCTTTCTCTTTCTTTCCGAGTGCCTTTTTCTGTAAAACCTTACCCCAATCCTAAACCCAGGAATAATTCCAATGACTAAAATAAAAATGTAATAAGCAACTGCTGCCATAACCGTTCCATCATTTATAACAATAAAATTGCCTAATTTATCATTAGGATAATCAAATATCTATCAGCTTGAATATTCTACACAAATGGAATAAAAAGACAAAGCGTTTTTACCCAGTGGTTATATTTCTGATATAAAAGGTCATCTGGAATTTTCAAACAACATTTCTACACTAAACCTAAACAACCAAATGAATACGTCTCATACAATACTTCGCTTGTATAATTTCCAGACAAATCCAAAACAAATTTTTTAGTTTGAGACATTATTGCATTTCCTCGTGTAGTCTAAGGTTTTTTGAGACAACTGTAAAAATCATTACCATTCCAAATGGTTTGGTAGTTGAAAATATAATCCAATCTTTTAAAAAGTAAACGCGTTACAGAGTCATCAGGTTTTCCATTACTCCATTTTATACAGCCAACAGGAATTTCTGTAACCACTTGAATCCAATTCTCATTAATATGGAAACCATAATCTGTAGTCATATGCTTTGTATAATCGCCTTTTACAGAAGAATATTTTTCAGGAAGATATAATCCACAATTATTTATGATATATCTCATATAATATACTTCCATTTTATCTGTTAAATTTGAATTAATTATTTTTAAATCTAAAAAATAATTTCCTAACCCTCTTTGCTCCAATAAATCGGGTGTGCCATTGAACGGATAATCAGCTTTCAACAACTCTGACTTTTCCTTGATACCGCAGCAGTCATAGGGGTAAAAAGAACTGAACCTGTTTGAGGCATAAAATCCGAAAGGGAGCTTGTGCGATTGGTAGCGGACATTTTTTGGAAAAAACTGATCCGCCCTGCTGAATGTAACTCCATTATTCCTTGCCTTTAATAGCGAGATTCTTTTTTCCTTGTCAAAGATATAATCCCCCATCTCGATGGCCGGCATCATATACAACTGACACGATTTCTCCGTGGGGCATCTGTCCTTCCAGGCGTAGTCAGATGGGTCATCGAAATACTGCCCCGACGACTCATGTGCGAAATAGCTGACCAAAGCCCGCCTCAGCAACTCTTCCTTGCTCAATTTCCTTCCCTCATCCACGCAAATCCCTTGCAGATTCTGTTCTATGGTTTTGTTGCTGAGGATTTCAAAAGGAGAGAAGAAGATACGGTAATTGCTGAAAAAATAAATTGAGAAAGAGATAACTAAAGTTAAAATCGTAAAAATTATTTTCTTATTTTTAATCATATTGTTGCCTGCTTTTTAAAGTTTTCGGATTATTCCACGAATGTCATATTTATGTAATAGGATTATCAAAAAGGTCGTCTGAAAATCAAATTTTCAGACGACCTTTTCGTTTACGCTTGAAACTTAATGCTCCAACCCCTCGGTATCGATTTTGACGACTTTGTCGGTTTTATCCTCCGGCAAAAGCAGGTTCAGGATAACTGCCGTAATGCCGCCGGCGGAAATGGAGTTTTGGAACAAGACAGGCAGGTTTTTAAACACTTCCGGTTCAAACGCCACGCCCAAGCCTAGACCGACCGACGTTGCCGCAATCACCGCCTCGCGCCTGCGGATACCGTGGCTGACCAAAATCCGCACGCCCGCAATCGCAATCAAGCCGAACATCAAAACCATCGCGCCGCCTAAAACCGGACTCGGAATCGTCGTAAACGCGCGTCCGACCACGGGGAATAAACCCAGCAACACCAAAATCACGGCAATATATTTGCCCACATGGCGCGAAGCCACGCCGGTCATCTGAATCACGCCGTTGTTTTGCGCGAAAGTGGTCAACGGCAGCGAACCCAAAGCCGTCGCAATTACCGATACCAAACCGTCCGCCAACACGCCGCCGCGCAGGCGTTTGGTGTATTCTTCGCCTTCAATCGGCTGGTCGGACACCATTGCCGTCGCGGTCAAATCGCCGACCGCCTCAAACACACTCAACAGGAAAATCGCGCCCGCCACAATAAATGCGTGCCAGTCGAAAGCAAAACCATATTTAAACGGTACTGGCAGCGTAACCAGCGGCAGGTTTTGCAGTGCGGAAAAATCTACTTTTCCCAAAAACAGCGCGACGATGTAGCCGACAATCAACCCGACTGCGATGCCGCTCATACGCAACAGCGGATTTTTCATGCAGTTGAATATCAACACAATCAGCAACACCAGCGACGCCAGCCCCAAGTTTTCCATCGAGCCGAACGTGCCGTTTGCCTTCGCACCGAAGCCGCCGCCGAAATCGGTAATGCCGACGTGTACCAAACTCAGACCAATCAGCATCACGACCACGCCGCTGACCGTTGGTGTAATCACTTTCTTCAAATACGGCAGAAGCCAAGCCGAGAAACACACTAAAAACGCGCCGACAAACGACACGCCCAACAGCGTCGAAATCATCGCATCCTTAGTCAAACCGCCCTCTTTCATCCCTGCTCCGAGTGCAATCATGACGGTAACGAACGAGAAATTCACCGACTGGATAGACAGCATCCCCGAACCGACCGGCCCGAAACGGTTGACCTGCAAATAAGTGCCGACACCCGACGCAACCATCGCCATCGACACGAGATACGCCGTCATCTCCACCGGCAATTCCAGCGCGCCGCCCACAATCAGCGCGGGCGTAATCATCGGCACAAAAATCGCCAGAAGATGCGTTATCGCGCTTAATAAGGCATTTCCGAATGGCGGTTTGTCTTCCAAACCGTACACCAAATCAGGCGAGTCCACCTGTTTTTTCATTGTTTCAGCCATTACAGTCTTTCTATACGTTTTCAAACGTTAAAAAATTTTAAGAAACGAAATTGTAACCAATACTGCATGTTCTATCAATTTCAGCCTGCAATACAAATACGGCAAAAAGGTCGTCTGAAAACCCGCATCGCAAGTTTTCAGACGACCTTTGTATGTGAACAGGCGGTTTAGGCTTTGCCCGTGCTGCCGAAGCCGCCTTCGCCGCGTTCGCTGGCGGCAAATTCGTCCACGACTTTAAACGAGGCTTGGACGACGGGAACGATGACCATTTGCGCGATGCGTTCCATCGGCTCGATGGTGAACGCTTCTTTGCCCCTGTTCCACACGGAGACTTTGAGTTCGCCCTGATAGTCCGAGTCGATCAGTCCGACCAAGTTACCCAAGACGATGCCGTGTTTGTGTCCCAGACCGGAACGCGGCAGCAAAACGGCGGCGTAGTCGGGATTGGCAAGGTGAACCGCCAGACCGGTCGGAACGAGATAGGTATCGCCCGGTTGCAGGATAACGGCTTCGTCCAAACAGGCGCGCAGGTCCAGTCCGGCGGAACCCGGCGTGGCGTAGGCGGGCAGTTTGTCCGCCATTTTCGGATTGAGGATTTTCAGTTCGACTTCGGTTTGCATGGTTTTTTCCGTTTCATTTGATTTGACGCGGATTATACACATATTCCCCCTCCCTATCGTTGGAGTCGTCTGAAAAAACGGGGTATGATTCATTCAAACAAACGTGAGTATCGGAGGACATCATGGATTTGCACAATATCCGCGAAGATTACAGCAAGCGCGAACTGTCGGAATCGGAATGCCATGCCGACCCGATTGTCCAGTTCGAGCAATGGCTGAACGAGGCGATTCATTCGCAAGTCAACGAGCCGACCGCCGTTAACGTCGCCGCCGTGGGCGAAGACGGCAGGCCGAACAGCCGCATGGTGCTGCTGAAAGAAGTCAATCCGCAGGGATTTGTGTTTTTCAGCAATTACTTAAGCCGCAAAGGACGCTCGTTTGACGCGCATCCGTTTGCCGCCATGACATTTTTCTGGCCAGAGCTGGAGCGGCAGGTGCGCGTTGAAGGGCGAATCGAAAAACTGGATGCCGCCGCTTCGGACGAATATTTCGACAGCCGCCCCTACACCAGCCGCATCGGCGCATGGGCAAGCGCGCAAAGCGAAGTGTTGTCGAGCAAGGCGATGTTGGTTGCCAAAGCGGCGGCAGTGGGCGCGAAACACCCGCTGCACGTCCCGCGCCCGCCGCATTGGGGCGGCTATCTCGTCATTCCCGACCGCATCGAATTCTGGCAGGGCCGCCCCAGCCGCCTGCACGACCGCATCCAATACCGCTTGGTTGACGGCAACTGGATACGCGAGCGGCTGTCGCCTTAAACTTCCCACAGCTTCAAGCCGATAGGGTAAAATCCCGACTCCAGCAAAAGGTCGTCTGAAATATAAAAACGTTTTAGTAAAACTCGTTTCATTCGTTTTCAGGCGGCCTTTTATCCGTAACTTATCCTGCCGCTACCGCCGCAGAAGAACCGTTTTCCGCAGCGGGTTGAATTTGACTTGCCTTGTCCTGCTTCAAATTCAACCCGCTGCCATCAAACGCGTTAGGAGAACCCCATGTCCAAGCAACCCACCAGCAAACGCCAATGGCGCGACGGCGCAGCCCCGTCTGCCAAGAAAACCGCCAAACCTTTCAAAAGCAAATCCCGTCCCAAAGACGAAACGCGGAAAGCCGCTTCCAAACCTTACAGACAAAAAGTTTCAGACGACCTCAAGCCGCAAAACGCCCCCAAACAGCGCGCCGCCAAAGCCAGAAAACTCGTCGTCCGCAATCCCAACCAAAAAATCATGGAACGCGCGCGCGATTTGAAAGAGCGCCGCAGCGACCTGTCGCGCATGGAACCCGAACGCCTGCAAAAAGTGCTTGCCGCGTCCGGCGTCGGCTCCCGCCGCGAAATGGAAGAATGGATCAACAACGGCTGGGTAACGGTCAACGGCAAAACCGCACAACTGGGCGACAAAGTCACCCCCGACGACCACGTTACCGTCAAAGGCAGCATCATCAAGCTTAAATGGGCGGACCGCCTGCCGCGCATCATCCTGTATTACAAACAAGAAGGCGAAATCGTTTCCCGCGACGACCCGCAAGGCCGCGTCAGCATCTTCGACCGCCTGCCGCAGGCCGCCAGCAGCCGCTGGGTCGCCATCGGACGCTTGGACATCAACACCAGCGGCCTGCTCATCCTGACCACCTCCGGCGAACTCGTCCAACGTTTCGCCCACCCCAGCTTCGAAGTCGAACGCGAATACGCCGTGCGCGTACTGGGCGGGCTGACCACCGAACAAATGCGCAGCCTCACCGAAGAAGGCGTGATGCTCGAAGACGGCTTGGCAAAAGTCGAACGCATCTACGAACAAGGCGGCGAAGGCGCGAACAAATGGTACAACGTCGTGATTAAAGAAGGCCGCAACCGCGAAGTGCGCCGCATATTCGAAAGCCAAGGCCTCACCGTCAGCCGCCTCGTGCGCGTCGGCTTCGGCCCCATCGGCCTGCCCAACCGCCTCAAACGCGGACAGTTCTACGAACTCAACCCCGCCGAAGTCGCCAACATCATCAAATGGGCGGACATGCTGCTGCCTGGCGAACGCCGGCGGAAGAAATCCTGACCGCAAAGGTCGTCTGAAAACTTTTCAGACGACCTTTTATACACCCTGCCTCAACCACCATCAGGAGCCGCTTCATGTTCACACTCAAAACCGACAACGACCGCCTGCTGCTCGCCTCAGCCGATTTGCGTGCGGAAATTTATCTCTACGGCGGGCTGCTCAACCGCTACGAAATCCGCCGCCCCGACGGCACGTGGTTCAACATCGTCAAAGCCTACGACACCCCGCAACACGCCTGCGAGAGCCTGACCGAATGGTTCCGCAGCGGCAAGCTCAGCCCGTACGCCTGCCGCCTGCGCCACGGCAAATACAGCTTTGACGGCAAAGCATATCAGTGCGGCAAATTCAAACTCGCCGAACACGCGGCACACGGTTTGATGTATGACCGCGAGTTCGCCCTCGTCAACAGCCATGCCGACAGCCAATCCGCCGAAGTCGAAATCCGCGCAGATTACGCACAAGACGACAGCGGCTATCCCTTCCCCTTCAGCCTGACCGTCCGCTACCGCCTCAGCGCAGACGGTTTAAGCATCCGCTCCACCGTCCGCAACCAAGGCGCAACCGCCATGCCGCTCGCAGACGGCTGGCACCCCTATTTCACACTCGGCGGCAAAACCGACGATTGGTCGCTGGAAATCGACAGCAGCAAACGCTTGGGCTTCGATGCCGATTTGGTTCCCGACGGCAGCATAATTGACGACACCCGTTTTCAGACGACCTCAAACCTGGCAGGCATCGAATTGGACAACAGCTTTGTCTTAGCACGCCAAAAACCCACCGCCTGCACGCTTTCAGGCAACGGGCTGACCCTGAGCATTTACCCCGACGCATCCTATCCCTACCTGCAAATCTTCACCCCATCGACCCGCGACACCATCGCCATCGAAAACCTCAGCGGCGCACCCGACTGCTTCAACAACGGCTTAGGGTTAATCAAGCTGGACGCGGGAGAAGAAGCCGCATTTGAAACGCGCTACCATATAGCTGCCAACCGTCCGTAAACAGCCCGAACCTTTACCGACAAAGCAAAGGTCGTCTGAAAACGCCCAATCAGGTTTTCAGACGACCTTTTCGATTTTTAAGCGACGCATTCGTCCCAAAAAATGCCGCAGCACACCGCCAACAACCAAAACAATAATTTCTTAATTAACAATATATTAAGATTATTTTAACAAAGAAACTGTATTAAAACTCTAATTTCCTATTTGATTAGAGTATAATTCCTAAAATCTTAAAACAGGCGTCATTTAGCCGATAAAAGCAACCTCGATACAGATACCGTCTATTAAAAACACCACCCGCAACCATCAAGGAACCCATACATGCAAAACAACTTCGACCCATTGCACATCCGAGGCAAATCATTGATTCCCGTCGTCCAAGGCGGGATGGGCGTGGGCGTTTCCGCATCGAAACTCTCCAGCGCGGTCGCCCGCGAAAACGGTGTCGGCACGATTGCCAGCGTCGATTTGCGCCACCTGCATGACGACCTGCTCGCCGAATCCAAAATCAACCCGAGTGAAGAAAAATACACCCGACTCAACTGTACCGCGCTTGACCGCGAAATCCAAAAAGCCAAAGCCGACGCAAACGGCAAAGGCATGATTGCCGTCAACGTCATGAAAGCCGTCAAAGACCACGCTGCCTATGTCCGCCAAGCCTGCGAATCGGGTGCGGACGCGATTGTGATGGGCGCGGGATTGCCGCTGGATTTGCCCGAAATGACCGAGGGTTATCACAAAGATGTCGCCCTGTTCCCGATTTTGTCCGAATCGCGCGGTATCGGCATCGTATTGAAACGCTGGATGAAAAAAGGCGTTTTGCCCGACGCCATCGTTATCGAACATCCTGCACACGCTGCCGGACACTTGGGCGCGGCAAGCGTGGCAGGTGTGAACGATGCCAAGTTTGAATTCAAACGCGTCATCGAAGAAACTTTCGAAGTATTCAAAAACTTAGGTCTTGAAAGTGAAAAAATCCCGCTCATCCTCGCCGGTGGCATGGCGAACTTTGAAAAAGTCAAAACTGCCCTGAAAAACTGGGGTGCGTCCGCCGTCCAAATCGGCACGGCGTTTGCGGTTACCGAAGAAGGCGATGCCCACATCAACTTCAAAAAAACGCTGGCAGGCGCAGAAACCGAGCATGTTGTCGAATTTATGTCCGTCGCCGGACTGCCCGCACGCGGTGTGCGCACCAAATTCCTAGACAGCTACATCAAACGCGAATCCAAGCTACAAGCCAATGCCAAAGCCGACCCGCGCCGCTGTACGCAAGGCTTGAACTGTCTGACCAGCTGCGGCCTGCGCGACGGTTTGGCAAAAGCCGGACAATTCTGCATTGACATCCAACTCTCCGCCGCCTTCCGTGGCGAAGTCGATAAAGGCTTGTTTTTCCGAGGCAAAGACCCGTTACCGTTTGGCAACGCCATCCGCACGGTTCAAGAAACCATCCAATACTTGCTTAACGGTGCTCTTCCCGCAGCAGCCAAATAATTCATACCCGCAGATGAACGCTAAAAAAGGGCATATTTCAATGTGCCCTTTTTTAGTGGATTAAATTTAAATCAGGACCAAGGCGAGGCAACGCCGTACTGGTTTAAAGTTAATCCAATATATTTTGCCTGCAAATCGCGTGATGCTTAAAAAGGTCGTCTGAAACCGATTTTCAGACGACCTTTTCCTAACGCTGCCTCCCTTTTCCTGCACACATTGTCAACAAAATCCGCATAAAAAATGCTAAGATGACCGTCTCGATAGACATTTGGAACACCCATGAACCCACTACTCGACCAGCTCCAACCCTATCCGTTTGCCCGCCTGCGCGAAGCCATGCAGGGCGTTAACCCTCCCGAAGGCGTCACCCCCGTCCACCTGCATATCGGCGAACCGAAACACCCTACCCCCGAAGTCATCACCAATGCGCTGACCGCCTCGCTGCACGAACTGGAAAAATACCCTCTGACCGCAGGCCTGCCCGAGCTGCGCCAAGCCTGTGCCGACTGGATGCGCCGCCGTTACGACGGACTGACCGTCAACCCCGATACAGAAGTCCTGCCCGTACTCGGCAGCCGTGAAGCCTTGTTTTCCTTCGTTCAAACCGTCTTAAACCCCGTTTCAGACGACCTCAAACCCATCGTCCTCAGCCCCAACCCGTTCTACCAAATCTACGAAGGCGCAGCCATTCTCGGCGGCGGCGAAATCCGTTTTGCCAACTGCCCTGCCCCGTCCTTCAAGCCCGATTGGAAAAGCATCACCGAAGACGTATGGCAACGCACCAAAGTCATGTTCGTCTGCTCGCCCAACAACCCCAGCGGCAGCGTCCTGCAACTGGAAGACTGGCAAGAAATCTTTGATCTGCAAGACAAATACGGTTTCATCATTGCTTCCGACGAATGCTATTCCGAAATCTATTTCGACGGCAACAAACCCATAGGCGGCTTACAGGCGGCAGCGCAATTAGGGCGCAGCAACCGCAATATCGTCATGTTCACCAGCCTCTCCAAACGTTCTAACGTCCCCGGACTGCGCTCCGGTTTTGTCGCAGGCGATGCCGAATTGCTTAAAAACTTCCTGCTCTACCGCACCTACCACGGCAGCGCAATGAGCATCCCCGTTCAACGCGCCAGCATCGCCGCATGGAACGACGAAGAACACGTCATCGCCAACCGCCGCCTGTATCAGGAAAAATTCGACCGCGTCATCCCCATTTTGCAGCAGGCATTCGATGTCAAACTGCCCGACGCATCATTCTATATCTGGCTGAAAGTACCGAACGGCGATGATTTGGCATTTGCCAAAAATCTCTGGCAAAAAGCCGCCATCCAAGTCCTCCCCGGCCGCTTCCTCGCCCGCGATACCGAATGGGGTAACCCAGGCGAAGGCTACGTCCGCATTGCCTTAGTTGCCGATGTCGACAGCTGCGTCAAAGCCGCCGAAACCATCGTTTCCCTGTATCGCTGAATAAAGTGGCAGTTCAATAAAAGGTCGTCTGAAAACCTCAAATCCGAGTTTTCAGACGACCTCTTTTATGGGCATTTCAAATTAAGCCAAATTTTCCAGCATCCATTTGACGTAGCGCCCGACGCCTGCTTTGACATCCAAAAATTCTTCCTTGTATCCGGCTTCGCGCAGTTTGGTGATGTCGGCTTGGGTGAAGCTTTGGTATTTGCCTTTGAGCGCGTCGGGGAAGGGGATATAGCGGATAAGTTCTTCTTCTATCAGCTCTTTTAAGCTCAGTTCAGGTTTGCCTTCGGCGGCGCGGCAGGCGTTGACGGTGGCGGCGGCGAGTTCGTTGAACTGTTGACTGCGACCTGTGCCGAGGTTGTAGATACCGGAGAGTTCGGGGTGGTCGAAGAAGTAGAGGTTGACTTTGGCGACGTCTTCGACGCTGACGAAGTCGCGGGTTTGTTCGCCGTTGCCGTAGCCGTCGTTGGCTCCGAACAGGTTGACGTAACCGTGTTCGCGGTATTGGTTGAAATGGTGGAAGGCGACGGATGCCATGCGGCCTTTGTGTTGTTCGTGTTGTCCGTAGACGTTGAAGTAGCGGAAGCCGACGACTTGGGCAGTCAGGCCTTCTTTCATGCGGCGGCGCAATACTTGGTCAAACAGGAATTTGGAGTAGCCGTACACATTGAGCGGTTTTTCAAGTTCGCGCTCTTCGCGAAAGATTTCGCCTTTGCCGTAGACGGCGGCGCTGGAGGCGTAGAGGAAGGGGATGCGTTCGTCCTGACACCAGTCCAAAAGGTCGAGCGTGTACTGGTAGTTGTTGTCCATCATGTAGAGGCCGTCGTGGTTCATGGTGTCGGAACACGCGCCTTGGTGGAAGACGGCTTCGATGTTTTCGTAAGGCAGAAGATGGCCGCGCACTTGGCGGATGAATTCGTGTTTGTCGAGGTAGTGGGCGATTTCGCACTCGGCAAGGTTTTTGAATTTTTCGCCACGGGTCAGGTTGTCGACAGCGACGATGTCGGTTATACCGCGTTGGTTGAGGGCTTTGACGATATTGCTGCCGATAAAGCCGGCCGCGCCTGTTACGATGATGGTCATATTGGGTTTCCTTTGTTTTTTGGTTTTGGCGAAACTCGTTGCACTCGTTTCAGACGACCTTGGAAAGACGGGGTCGTCTGAAAAAGAAATTACTGCTCTTCCAATGCTTTGTTCAACTCTGCAAACGAGCAAACCGCCGTACCGAGTTTGGCGACGACGACACCGGCGGCGGTATTGGCGAGGTGCATGGCTTCGGGCATGGTGTAGCCTGCCGCCAGCCCCAAGCCCACTCCGGCAATGACGGTGTCGCCTGCGCCGGATACGTCGTAAACTTCCTGGGCGCGGGTGGGCTGGTAAATGGGTTCGCCTTCGCTGAACAGGGTCATGCCCTCTTCGCTTCGGGTCAGTAAAACAGCGGTCAGGTCGAGGTGGCGGCGCAGGTTTTGCGCTTTTTCGGTCAGCTCGCTTTCGTTTTTCCAACTGCCGACCACTTCTTTCAATTCAGCGCGGTTGGGTGTAATCAGCGTGGCGCCGGCGTATTTTTCGTAATCGTCGCCTTTGGGGTCGATTAATACGGTTTTACCTGCGTGTTTTGCCCAATCTATCATATCGGAGATGTGCGACAGGCCGCCTTTGCCGTAGTCTGAAAAAATGATTGCGTCGTATTCGGGCAATACTTCGCGGTATTTCTGCTTGATCTGCTCCAACACTTCGCGGTTGGGATGCTCTTCAAAATCAAGGCGGATAAGCTGCTGGTTGCGGGCGACGACACGCAGTTTGACGGTAGTGGCGATTTGTTTGTCGCGCATCAGATAGGAAGCGACGCCGTCTTGCGCCATCAGCGCGTCGAGTGCATTGGCGGCTTCGTCGTCGCCGGTTACTGACAACAGCCCTGCTTTGCCGCCCAACGAAGCGATGTTGCGCGCGACGTTCGCCGCACCGCCCGCCCGTTGGTCGATTCGTCCGATTTTCGCCACCGGCACGGGCGCTTCGGGCGAAATACGGGACACATCGCCAAACCAATAGCGGTCGAGCATCACGTCGCCGACAACAAGGACTTTGGCTTGCGCGAAACGGGATTTGAGGGTTTCTTGTTGGAACTTGGTGGGCATATTGCCTCCGTTGTGTTTTTTCAGACGGCCTCAACCTGTAAGGTCGTCTGAAAATCAGTTTGCTTCAAGGTTCGCCACGCGGTTCACTTCGCGCAATACGGCTACCGGATCGGTGGCTTGGGTAACAGGGCGACCCATCACCAGATAAGTCGAACCCGCTGCCAATGCCTCGGCTGGTGTCATAATGCGGCGTTGGTCGTCGTTGTTGCCGGCAACGTCCAAACGGATGCCGGGCGTTACCAAGACAAAATCCTGTCCTAATTCGCGGCGCAGCGGCGCGGCTTCTTGGGCGGAACAGACCACGCCGTCCAAGCCCGAACTTTGCGCCAGTTTCGCCAAGCGGATGACTTGTTCTTCAGGGGCGATGTTCAAACCGATTTCCGCCAAATCGCTTTGTTCCATGCTGGTCAATACGGTTACGCCGATTAAGAGCGGCTTCGTGCCGTATCCGGCAACGGCTTCGGCGGCGGCTTCCATCATGCGGCGGCCGCCCGATGCGTGCATATCGACCATCCACACGCCCATGTCGGCGGCAACTTTGCAGGCTTGCGCGACGGTGTGGGGAATGTCGTGGTATTTCAAATCGAGAAAGAGTTTGAAACCCTGATGGATCAGGCTTTCCGCCAAACTGCGTCCCGTAGCGGTAAACAGCTCTTTGCCGATTTTGATTTGGCACAAGGTCGGATCAAGGTTGCGGATGAATCCGAGCGTGTCTTTTTCGTTGGCAAAATCAAGGGCAACGATGACAGGGGTGCGTTGTTGCGGAGTTTGGAAGTCGGTGATTAAAGGATTCATGGTGTTTTCGTTTCGGGTTTTCAGACGACCTTTATCGTCTTTTTCGCAGTATAGTGGATTAACTTTAAACCAGTACGG
>NZ_KV789547.1:0-26825 GCF_001807625.1 Neisseria sp. HMSC03D10 | reverse complement strand
GCCTTGTCCTGATTTTTGTTAATCCACTATAACAACGTAAATTCAAACCGTAGGTCGGGCATTGATGTCCGACCTACGCGGACTCAAGCCCCCGACAAACTGTTTCGGATAGGCACATCAGCCGTCATTCCCGCGCAGGCGGGAATCCATTGATAAAACTCAGTTCATCAGATTTAAACAGCGATTGCCCAAATTCAGAAATGGATTCCCGCCTGCGCGGGAATGACGCCGAATGATTATTTTTCGGTTGCAACACGCTGTTTATCAAAAACAGGTCGTCTGAAAACCTGATTTCCTGTTTTCAGACGACCTTTTCGATTTATTTGCCCAATGCGCCCAATACTTCGGCTTTCACGGCCTCTACCGGCTGAGTGCCGTCAACTTTGATGTATTTCGGCGCGTGTTTGCCTTCCAGTTTACTGTAAAAATCGACCAGCACTTCGGTTTGCTCGTGGTAAACGGCAAGGCGTTTTTTGACGGTTTCTTCTTTGTCGTCGTCGCGCTGAATCAAATCTTCGCCAGTTACGTCGTCTTTGCCTTCGGCTTTGGGCGGATTGTAAGTAACGTGGTAGGTGCGGCCGGAAGCCAAGTGGACGCGGCGGCCGCTCATGCGGTCGACAATCACGCTGTCGGGTACGTCGATTTCAACGACCGCGTCCAAATCCACGCCCGCTTCAACCATCGCTTCGGCTTGTGCCAGCGTGCGCGGGAAGCCGTCGAACAGGAAACCGTTTTTGCAGTCGTCTTGCGCGATGCGTTCTTTCACCATGCCGATGATGATGTCGTCGCGCACCAAGCCGCCTTCATCAATGATTTTTTTCGCTTCCAAACCCAGCGGCGTGCCTGCTTTAATCGCAGCGCGGAGCATATCGCCGGTGGAAATTTGCGGAATGCCGAACGCAGCGGTGATGAATTGAGCCTGAGTGCCTTTACCCGCGCCCGGCGCGCCTAACAATAATACTTTCATGGGTGTTCCTTCTTGTTAAGTAATATGGATTTGAAATGTGATTCAAATGATTTTACACGGCTTGCGTTTATCGTTCAAAACTTCAGACGGCCTGTTCCGCGCCGAAATGTTTCCATGCGTCATCGCGCATTTCGGCAAACCATGTGTCTTCGGGAAACCGCTCCAGTGCCTCTTTCAACGTGGAAAGCAGGTTTTGCGATAAAGTTTTCGCCAAATACTCTTCCTCGTTGGCTTCCGCCGCCTTGTCCGCCTGCTGCGCCAAACCGCGCGCGCGGGTCTGATGCCCGTGTGCCAAGTAGTTGAGCGCAATCACCTTTTGCGCCCAAAGCTGCGGAATTTCAGGGCTGTCTTGCAGCAATACCGACAAAATTGACACGGCAACCGTCAGCCTGCCGCCGTTTAAGCGCAAATCCAGCGAACGGTTCGGCGGCAGCGTACTGAGCGTTTCCGCCATACGGAACCAAAACTCGCCGCTGGCTTCATCCGGTGCGGCGGCTTTCAACATTTCATAGTTAAACTCTTGGTCGTCGTTTTGAACCAGCAGGGTAACATCGGCAAGCAGTTTTTGCTCTTCGCGGCTCAAATGGCGTAAATCGGTCATAAAGGGCTTTCTGTTGGTGTTTAGGTAAAACGGATTATCCGGTTTGGTGTTTACTGAAAAACAGCATTTTACGGTTCATCATTTTCAGACGACCTATCTCTCTGCTCTAGGATGGCGATAAGGCTCGTCCAAATAATAAGGTTTCTTTTTAAATCTTTCCCATCTGACTTTCGGATGGTCTTCTGATGAATCGAACACATTGCCGCCTGTCGTTCTCTTCCGCTTTCCAGTCAGATAATTGTCGCTGTACTCCTCAATTTCGCCTGAAGCTCTGTTATGTTGGGAATTGGTATACCCAATCAGAAGAAAGCGGTCGTTTTGGTAACGGAATAGGTAGTCACTGTAACTCATCCACCAGCTTCCGCAACTGTAAAACCACTGCAAACTCACTTTCAGACGACCTTTATCGATGGATACATCAGAAAATGGGTCGTCAAGACAGCCATTATCTTTATCGCTTTCAGGCGGAATCAGCGTTGTGTTTTCGACAGCCGTCTTGTAACCGTCTGCCTGCTTGAACAATACTTTCAACATCCTCGGATTGGTATCCAATTCAGGTTGCCCCATAGAGTCGTTTGAGATGATGTTTGCCTTGTCTTGCTTTTGCAGCACCAAAACGGCATCGGCTTGATTGTCGCCGTTTAAATCCCCCTCCACGCTTTTGATGATTTTCCAGCCTTTGGGCGCGTAAGCGGAAAAATCGGCAGCGCAAGCAGGCAAGGCGATGCAGGATAAAAATATCAATATGCTGCGTTTCATAACAATTCCTGATGATGGCAAATTCAATAGCTCATAGCGCGGGCTTGGCTCGCGAAACTTAATGCCGAAACCGACTGATTTCAGATTTTGGCGAAACCCGCTTCGCCCAATTTCAGACAACCTCGAACGCAGCCCTGACCCTGTCCAAATCCTCTTGCGTATCCACACCGGCGGCGGGGGCTTCTTTGGCGGTTTCGACGGCAATCGGGTAGCCGTGCCACAGGACGCGCAGTTGTTCCAGCGATTCGATGGTTTCCAGCGGCGAGACGCTCATTTCGGCATAGCGTTGCAAGAAACCGGCACGGTAGGCGTAGATGCCGATATGGCGCAGGACGGCGGTTTCGGCGGGCAATTCGCGTTTTTCGGCGCGCATGGCATCGCGCGGATAGGGAATCGGGGCGCGGCTGAAGTAGATGGCGTTGCGGTTTTTGTCGAGGACGACTTTGACGACGTTGGGATTCATAAATTCGTCGAAATCGTGCAATTCGTGCGCCGCAGTTGCCATCTGCACGTTGTTTTCCACCAAGACTTCGGCGGTGCGGTCGATGAGTTCGGGGGCAATCAGCGGCTCGTCGCCCTGTACGTTGACGACCACCAGATGTTGCGGCAGCTTCAGCGCGGCAGCGGCTTCGGCAAGGCGTGTCGTGCCGCTTTCGTGCCGGTTTGAAGTCATGACGACTTCGACGCCGTGCGCCTGACAAGCCGTCTGAATATCGGGATGATCGGTGGCAACGACGACGCGCGCCGCTTTGCTTTTTGCCGCCTGTTCGGCAACGCGAACGACCATCGGTTTGCCGTGGATGTCCGCCAAGGCTTTTCCGGGCAGGCGCGATGAATCCAGCCGCGCCGGAATCAATACGACGAATTCGGTCATGCTTTGAGTTCCTCTTCGCTCAACGCTCGCGCTTCGTTTTCCAGCATATAGGGAATGCCGTCTTTAATCGGATAAGCCAGCTTCGCCTGACGGCTCCACAATTCCTGTTTGTCCTGATGATATTCCAGCCTGCCTTTGGTAACGGGGCAGACGAGGATGTCTAAGAATTTTTTTTCCATGGGGTTTCTTTCGGGTTTGATGGTTTTAGCGAAACTCGCTTCGCTCGTTTTGGCGAAACTTGCTTCGCTCGTTTTCAGACGACCTCAAGCGGCATTATTTTTTCCGTGCCGGTTTGTTCGGCTGTTTGGCGCAGGCTTGGGCAGGATTTTTGCTGTTGCACATGATTTGGCGAATTTCGCGCCTCAGGTTTGCGCTTTCGTTGGATTGGGTGTATTTGCCGGCAAGGATGTTCATCATCGGTTTCATCGTTGCCTCAAGATAGCGCGGCGTTTTATCCATTATCGATTGGCCTACTGCCGTGCTGTAAAAGCCAATCAATGCGTTGACTTCTTCTTGCGTATAAACCGTCTTCATGCCGTCTAAAGCCGCTTTACGCAACTGGGTGCGCACTTGCGGCGTGTTGATTTCGGCAATCGACCGGGTTGCATACTTTTTCAATACCGCCTCCAACTGCGGACGTTTGTCTTCCGGCGCATCTTTCAAAAATTTCTGTACATTCGGGTCAGAAAGCACAATGCCTTCCATGCTTTGGAAAGACTGGTCCAACAGGGCATCCATCTTCTGCACTTCAAACAGACGCTCCAGCGACGCGTCGCTGGGTGTAGCGGCAAATGCGTTGGCACACAATGCCAGCGCGGCGAAGGGCAATAACAAGGTTTTCAGTTTCATCTTTTTCTCCTGTTTAAGGTTTAGGGGGTACATTCTTCAGACAATATTTTTTTAATTTCGTTTTCAAATTCAATTAGGTAGTGTTCGCTGATTGTTTCTATTTCTTTCATATCCGCTTCGCTTGCCCCTATATTGGCGAGTTTTTTTATGAATGCCGAATTTTTCTCCACGATAGATTGTCCTACGGGAGTCTCGTAAAACGCAATCATGGCATCAATCTCTTGTTGAGTGAACTCGTCCTTGGCAACTTTTTTTATTTCTTTCATTAATTTGTTTCTAAGTTGCGGTGTGAAATAAGCTTTAAACACTTTGTTCATATAACGGTCTGACGCGGCTTATAATTGCGGCTGCAGTTCCGGTGGATATGAGGAGATGATCGGTTGCATGAGCTGTCGGTTTTGTGCTTCCGCCATGTTGGTCAAATTTTTGAGAAAGTCGCGTTCGATATGCTGGACTTCCATCCATCTATTTAAAGACTTATCGCTTGGGGGCGCGGCTGTTGCGGCGGAGCAGGCGGCAATGGCAACGAAAGTGAGCAGCAGTTTTTTCAGGTTCATAAATTTCCTTATTATTCAAGACAAACAGCAACAAAGATTCAATTGATTTCAGACGACCTGTCGGGAATCTTCCAGCCGTTCCAATACAAACGCCGCCAAATCAGGTTCGATTATCGCACAAACAGGCAACACCCATACATGATTCAGATTGAGGTCGTCTGAAAACTTGACCGCATCCTTTTCCGTAATAATGACCGCGTCCGCATTGGGCAAATCTGCCGCTGCGATGTCGGCATGGTCGGGCAGCGCGACGGTTTGGTTCAAGGTGATGCCCATGTTCCGCAGCGAATCAAAAAAACGCTCCGGTTTGGCGATACCTGCCACGGCGGCGACGGTTTGGTTTTTCAGACGACCTGTATCCAGTATTTCGGACGGCTGGTTCAAACGGTAAATCCGTCCCGTTTCGATACGGCTGTGAAACATGTTTTCAGACGGCGCAAACGACGCATCCGCCTGACCGCCGCTGACAACGACCGCATCCACCGAATCCAGCCGAGACAAAGGTTCGCGCAAACTGCCGTTGGGCAGCAAATCCAAATCCGTCCGCCCCGTATCCGCCGCCGGAAACACCGCGATTTCCACATCCCGCCGCAGGGCGTAATGCTGCAAACCGTCGTCCGCCACAATCAGCCCGATGTCAGGGTGCGCCGCCAGCAACGCCCTGCCTGCCTGTGCACGGCTGCTGCCCACCGCCGTCGGTGCGCCGGTTTTACGGAACAGCAGCAAAGGTTCGTCGCCCGCATCTTCCGCACGGCTCTCGGTATTTAATACATGAACCGCTTTGCTCTTGCGCCCGTAGCCCCGGCTGATGATGCCGACCTTGGCGCCTTTTTCCTGCAAGCCCGACACCAGAGCGGCGACAATCGGCGTTTTCCCCGTCCCGCCCGCGTGGATATTGCCGACCACGACCACAGGTACGGGCAGCTTTTCACTTTTCAGACGACCTGAAACGAAATCATCGCGCCGTTTTGCCGCAATTTTGGCAAAAAGCATGGATAAGGGTTTGAGCAGAAAAGATAAAAACGGATTGGGGCGTTGCCAATGGCGTTCGATGATTTGATGGAGTTTGGGCATTCGGGCGGCCTTCATATTTACGACAATTATTTATAAATAATCTTACCTGATTCGCTAACAGTAAATAACTTTCCCTGTTTCGCCAGACGGTCAATTAACATTTCAATATGCCCATCCTCCAATTTCAAGGCGGATTTAAATGCATTGGTTAGTGTTTTTCTGCTGGCAGGCCTGTTTTTTTGCCGACGCTCAAAGAATGCTTGAACTTCCTGCATGATTCTTAAATCTTCTTTTTGGCTTACTATAAATTTCTTAACTACCCCACCATTTGTTTTTAATACCTCTTTGTTTATTTCATCCTGTGAAAGATATTCAACTTTCTCTCCCTTTACTTTTAAGATTTTTTGAGTCGCACAATATCGAATCATTTGCTTCAAATCATTATCTTCCGAATTTAAACCGATACTATTGGCTTTTGTTCGTAAAACATTTTGAAGCGCACAAACAGTTTTAGGCTTGGATCGTTCAACATGCTGCAATAAAGTAGCCAATAATTCATCTTGTGAAAAATGAAACTGAAGGTGATTATTGACAGGATTTAGTGTTATCAACTCTTTGTTGATCATATGTTCAACAACTGCTTTTATTATTTTTTGCTGTTGCTCTTTATCCAAATGCTGTAAATCCACTTGCAAAACCGACGACAATAAATATTGTTCCAGATCTTGCATGGCTTTAGGTGTATTTAAAACCAAATTCGAATCTTTCTGGCAATTTATCAAATGCTGCGATGCCTTTTTAAAACAAGCTGTCAACAATGTAGAGTGCAAAGGATCGACAATAGACGTTTCCTCGTCTTTTTTCCTCATTTCCAACAACAATTCCTCATTCTTCCCTGCATCCTCCAAACTTCCCAATCTGACAATACCCTTACACAAATGCGTATCTTCCAAATGTTCAACTAAAACATCAAATCCCCCATCCCTCGAAAGAATGCATATCAATGCCTCCTTGTCCTGTTCCGTAATCTTGCCTAAATAATAGGCAAGATAAAAATCCAGAGCATTTTTGCCTGTCTTTGCAACCCGTACGAAATGAACATTTTTTCCAAACCTGCATAAGGCTTCGCAAAGCTCTACCGACAAAGTTTTTTGTTGCAGCTTTCCCAGAAAAAGCCAGATATGGCAGTTTTCGTCATCCACTCCGCTCAATTGCGATGCTTCCGGTTGGACGTTTTCAAAATCAATCAAAATATGTTTCATAACAGTATCCCGTAATGTTTTCGTTTAGAGGTTGACAATATACTATTAAAATAATATCCGGCAAAGACTTCTTTCAGACGACCTTTCCCATACAAACCTCGCCCGAAACCCCTTATAATCCAACCTTTCCCCATTTATCCCCGCTCCCAATGTCCGAACTCTTCGCACCTTCCTCCATTTCCGTATCCGAACTCAACGCCCTCGCCAAAGCCTTGCTGGAAGACCATCTTGCCGGCTTGTGGATTGCGGGCGAAGTGTCCAACCTGACCCGTGCCGCCAGCGGGCATTATTATTTCTCGCTCAAAGACAGCCGCGCACAAGTGCGTTGCGCAATGTTCAAGGGTGCGGCGTCGCGTTTGGCAAAGCCTTTGAAAGAAGGCGACCATATCGAAGTGGCGGGCAAAATCAGTATTTACGAGGCGCGGGGCGAATTTCAGATTACCGTGAACGAGGTGCGGCTCAAAGGCTTGGGGCAGCTTTACGAAGCCTACGAGCGGCTGAAGACGCAGTTGCAGGCGGAAGGCGCGTTTGCGGCGGAACGCAAGAAACCTTTACCCGCCCGCCCTCAATGTATCGGCATCGTAACCAGTCTGGCGGCGGCGGCATTGCGCGATGTCGTGACCACCTTGAAACGCCGTGCGCCCGAAATTCCCGTCATCGTTTATCCGACCGCCGTTCAAGGCGCGGGCAGCGAGTTTCAGATTGCCCAAGCGATTAAAACCGCATCGCAACGCGCCGAATGCGATGTGTTGATTGTCTGTCGCGGCGGCGGCAGCATTGAAGATTTGTGGGCGTTTAACGAAGAACCGGTCGTGCGCGCCATCGAAGCCTGCGCGATTCCGGTCGTCAGCGGCGTGGGACACGAAACCGATTTCACGCTCGCCGATTTCGTTGCCGACGTGCGCGCCCCCACGCCGACCGGTGCGGCGGAACTGGTCAGCCCCAACCGCCAAGAATCGCTGCACCGCCTCGCCCAAGCCAAAGGTCGTTTGAAAACCGTTTTGGAACAACGCTATTTCGATGCCAGCCAAAAGCTCGACTGGCTCGCGCGGCAAATCCGCCACCCGCGCCAAAAACTCGGCGAACAGCGCACTTACATCCACAAACTGGCGCAAACCCTGTCCTACTCGATGACGCAAAACGTCCGCGCCCACACCGCCCGTTTCGAACGCCAAACCCAAGCCCTGAAACATTGCCGCCCCGATATTTCCGTTTACCGGCAAGACATCGACCGTTTTCAGACGACCTTGTCGCACGCCTTCCGCCAACTGCTCGCCCACCGCCGCCAAAGCCTGACCGCCCAAACCGCCCTGCTCGAAGCCGTATCGCCGCAACAGATTCTGGAGCGCGGCTTCTCCGTCGTCAAAAACACACGCGGACAAGTCATCCGTAACGCCGATGTTTTAAAGCAAGGGCAGAAACTGCACATCACTTTTGCCGACGGCGAAACCGACGTGCGCGTGACCAAAGAGCAGGCGCAGCGGGAATTGTTTGATTAACCGTCGGCTTGAATGAAAAAGGTCGTCTGAAAACAGGGTCGATTAAAATAGAAACCGCCCTTACCGTTATTCTCGCGCAGGTATGAATCCGGAGATTTGGAATAATGGCGTTCCTAATCCTTCCGAAAACCAAAAATCCGGATGAATGACGGTTCTGATGCTTTTTCTTTGCGCTTATTATTTGAACATTTGCTTTGACAAAATTTGATCCGCCTGTTTTCAGACGGCCCGTCCCTCACGAATCCCTTTCGCCGATATGGCATGGATGCCGAGCCCGCAGGCCAATCATGATCTTCGGAGGCTAAGCCTACGTTATACGCTATTGTTTGTCGGTTCGGATTGATAAAAATACGGCAATTTACGGCTGATTGTTCCTGTTTTTAGAAAGACAGCAAAACTCATATTTCGGTAAAAAGGTCGTCTGAAAGTGAACAAACCCAGTTGTGTTCACACATTTTCAGACGACCTCCTGCACATTCCGGAATCATTTTCATCTCAATACGGTATAATCCCTCCATCTGCTTTGTACTGCATCATCAAACGATTATGGACAACATGCAAAACCAACCGCCAATCCCGCCGCGCAATTCTCTGCGTCAGAACAGTATTTACCTGCTGCCCAACTCCTTTACCATCGCTGCGTTGTTCTGCGCCTTTTTCGCCATCACCCAGTCCATGCACGGGCGTTATGAGACGGCAGCGATTGCAGTATTCCTCTCCATGCTGCTCGACGGCATGGACGGTCGCGTGGCGCGGCTGACCAACAGCCAAAGCGCGTTCGGCGAACAGCTCGACAGCCTTGCCGACATGGTCAGTTTCGGCGTTGCGCCCGCCTTGATTGCCTATAAATGGCAGCTTTGGCAGTTCGGCAAAATCGGTTATTCCGTCGCCTTCATCTACTGCGCCTGCGCCGCCCTGCGCCTCGCCCTCTTCAATACGCTTATCGGCAAAGTCGATAAACGATGGTTCATCGGTGTTCCCAGTCCGACTGCCGCTGCGTTGATTGTCGGCCTGATTTGGGTCAACCACAGCATCGAACGCTTCCCCGGCGTACATTGGTGGGCTTTGGGCATCACGCTTTTCGCCGGCATTTCCATGATTGTCCAAATCCCGTTTTGGAGCTTTAAAGAAATCAATATCCGCCGCCAAGTCCCGTTTATGGGCATGGTGCTTGCCGTGTTGGTATTGTTGCTCATCAACTGGAAACCTTCGCTTGTACTTTTCCTGTTTTTCCTGGGTTACAGCCTCTCCGGCTACATCATGGCAGTATGGCGTTGGTTGAAAAAACGCCGTAAAACCAAAAAGGTCGTCTGAAAAATGTGGACTTGGGACATCATCTTCTCCCTGCTCGCCGTCGGAAGCGCGGCGGGCTTTATTGCAGGATTGTTCGGCGTAGGCGGCGGCACATTGATTGTCCCCGTCGTCTTGTGGACGTTGCAACTGCAAGGCATCAGCAACCACCCCTACGCCCAACATCTCGCCATCGGTACATCCTTCGCCGTCATGGTATTCACCACCTTCTCCAGCATGTACGCGCAGCACAAAAAAAGCGCCATCAACTGGCAGACTGTCCGCCGTATGACCCCCTCCATGATATTCGGCGTACTGATCGGCGCGGTAACCGCCAAATACATGCCTACCCGCGCCCTGCAAATCTTCTTTATCGCATTCCTAACCCTTATCGCCCTCAAAACCCTGACAGACTCCAAACCCAAAGCCTCGCGCCACCTGCCCGCCCTACCCGGCTTAAGCGCGGTCGGCACATTGTTCGGCGCAGCTTCGAGCTGGGTCGGCATCGGCGGCGGCTCGCTGTCCGTCCCCTTCCTGATGTATTGCAACTTCCCCGCCCACCGCGCCATCGGTACATCCTCCGGCCTCGCCTGGCCGATTGCATTTGCAGGCACAATCGGCTATCTCGTTACCGGCTGGAACGTTCCCGACCTGCCACACGGCTCCGGCGGCTTCCTCTATCTACCCGCCGTCGCCATCCTCAGCATCGCAACCATGATTTTTGCCCCGATCGGCGTCAAAACCGCGCACAAACTCCCCGCCCGCCAGCTTAAAATCTCCTTCGGCATCATGCTGCTGCTGATTGCCATAAAAATGGCTTGGAACCTTGTCCGTTGAATTTTTCCAAACGCTGCCATCATTAAAAGGTCATCTGAAAACGGGCATGGCAGGTTACGCCGAAACCATCCACATTTTTTCAGACGACCTTTCACCTTAGCCCTGTTTCAACACCCCAAATTCTTTTAAAATACCGCCTGATTTGAATTTAACCGAGAGACCGAACTTCATGAACCTACATCAAACCGTCGAACGCGAAGCCGCCGCTGCCTTTGCCGCCGCAGGCATCGCCGACAGCCCCGTTGTCTTGCAGCCGACCAAAAACGCCGAACACGGCGATTTCCAAATCAACGGCGTGATGGGTGCGGCGAAAAAAGCCAAACAAAATCCGCGCGAATTGGCGCAAAAGGTGGCCGAAGCATTGGCGGAAAACGCCGTGATTGAAAGCGCGGAAGTGGCCGGCCCCGGCTTCATCAACCTGCGCCTGCGCCCCGAATTTCTCGCCCAGAACATTCATGCGGCTTTGAACGACGCGCGTTTCGGCATAGCAAAAACCGACAAACCGCAAACCGTCGTTATCGACTATTCCTCGCCCAATCTGGCAAAAGAGATGCACGTCGGCCATCTGCGTTCCAGCATCATCGGCGACAGCATTTCGCGCGTATTGGAATTTATGGGCAACACCATCATCCGCCAAAACCACGTCGGCGACTGGGGTACGCAATTCGGCATGTTGGTTGCTTATTTGGTTGAGCAGCAAAAAGATAATGCCGCGTTTGAGTTGGCGGATTTGGAGCAGTTTTACCGCGCCGCCAAAGTACGCTTTGACGAAGATGCCGCATTTGCTGACACCGCGCGCGAATACGTTGTGAAGCTGCAAGGCGGCGATGAAACCGTGTTGGCGTTGTGGAAACAGTTTGTCGATATTTCGCTCTCGCACGCCCAAGCCGTTTACGACACGCTGGGCTTGAAACTGCGCCCTGAAGACGTGGCGGGCGAATCGAAATACAACGACGATTTGCAGCCCGTGGTCGATGATTTGGTTCAAAAAGGTCTGGCGGTCGAAGACGACGGCGCGAAAGTCGTGTTCTTGGATGAGTTTAAAAATAAAGAAGGCGAACCCGCCGCATTTATCGTGCAAAAACAAGGCGGCGGCTTCCTCTACGCTTCCACCGATTTGGCGTGTCTGCGCTACCGCATAGGCCGTCTGAAAGCCGACCGCCTGCTGTACGTCGTCGACCACCGCCAAGCCCTGCACTTCGAACAACTTTTCACCACTTCCCGCAAAGCAGGCTATCTGCCGGAAGATGCAAAAGCCGAGTTTATCGGCTTCGGCACCATGATGGGCAAAGACGGCAAACCGTTCAAAACGCGCAGCGGCGATACTGTAAAACTGGTTGACCTGCTGACCGAAGCCGTCGAACGCGCCACCGCTTTGGTGAAAGAAAAAAATCCCGAATTGGGTGAGGACGAAGCGGCGAAAATCGGCAAAACCGTCGGCATTGGCGCGGTCAAATACGCCGATTTGAGCAAAAACCGCACCAGCGATTATGTGTTCGACTGGGACGCCATGCTCTCGTTTGAAGGCAACACCGCCCCCTACCTGCAATACGCCTACACCCGCGTGCAAAGCGTATTCCGCAAAGCCGGCGAATGGGACGCGACCGCGTCAACCGTTTTGACCGAACCGCTGGAAAAACAGCTTGCCGCCGAGCTTCTGAAATTCGAAGACGTGCTGCAAAGCGTGGCGGACACGGCATATCCGCACTACCTCGCCGCCTACCTCTACCAAACCGCCACCCTGTTCAGCCGCTTCTACGAAGCCTGCCCGATACTCAAAGCCGAAGGCGCAACCCGCAACAGCCGCCTACAACTGGCAAAGCTCACCGGCGACACGCTGAAACAAGGCTTGGATTTGCTGGGCATTGACGTGTTGGATGTGATGTAAGTCATTCCCCATAAGCAAAGGTCGTCTGAAAACGAATTTTCAGACGACCTTTTTTAAATTCCGGACATTTATTTCGTTTTCAACCAAGCAAACCAAACCAATACGACAACGAAACAAAAATAAGCGATGCTCCAAACCGGCAGCGCGACACCCAAAAAATAATCCGGTACGGCGCAATTGCCGAAGCCGCGCACGATGGGTTCGAACCAGTCAAACAACGGCCAGTCCTTCAAGCGGAACGTCCACGGAGCACCGCAGGAAGGTGCCGTACCCGGCGGCAGGCTTTGCAACCACAACTGATAAGCCGCCGTCCCTATCCCGTACACAGCAGGCGCGCTGATAAGCAAAGCGGAAAACGTCCGCCCCACTTTGGAAGACTGACGGAAAAATACCGCCAGCAAAGCCGCCACCCCGACCGCCAATACGCACAAACGCTGCACGATGCACAATACGCAGGGATTCATCCCTAAAACATATTGCGAAACAAACGAACCGCAGGCAGCCAATACGGACAAAACGAGCAAAAACAAGGCTGTTTTTCTAAAAAAATTCATAATATCAAAGCTCTTTGTAAATTTCAGACGACCTCTTCATGCCGTCGATCAGCGTCTATTTTACTACAAAACCCACGCCCTTCCGAAAAGCCCTACCCATTCGCTGAAATTCAAAAAAGTACCCACCCGTTATTTGGCAATCCGCAATAATCGCTGAATCTTGCCGAAATCAAAAGCCCGGATTCACGCCTGTTCAGGAAGTTCAGGAATGATGGGAATATTTTCCATTTTAACCTGCTGTAAAATGCACCGAATCAAAACTTCTCGCACATACTTTACGCCACACCCCGATACATTTTCAGACGACATTTCCACAATTTCGTATCAAAAACAGGATTCAGCCGTGCAAAACAGATGAAACTGTGGCATAATCCGCCCGTCTTCACAAAAAGACTTCAGGAGTTTGAACGGGTTCGCGCTCGTCAAACTTGTCCGAACCGAATAACGGTTCTTTTATTTTTCGGAGTTATCCATCATGGCATTGACCGTAGAACAAAAAGCACAAATTGTTAAAGATTTCCAACGCAAAGAAGGCGATACCGGCTCTTCTGAAGTACAAGTCGCTCTGTTGACTTTCCGCATCAACGACCTGACTCCCCACTTCAAAGCCAACCCTAAAGACCACCACAGCCGTCGCGGCCTGTTGAAAATGGTCAGCCAACGTCGCCGTCTGTTGTCTTACTTGCGCCGTACCCAACCTGATACATACCGCAACCTGATTACCCGCTTGGGTCTGCGCAAATAATTTATGCTTTACCGGACACCGCTTGTAAAAGCGGTGTTTTTTTATGGAAAAGGTCGTCTGAAAACGTATTGGTAAAGTTTTCAGACGACCTATCTCTTATGCTTGCGAGAGATTTAATCTATCCGTATATATTCCACCGACAAAATCTCAATCTCCTCGCGCCCTTCCGGTGTATTCAAGATGACTTCGTCCCCTTCTCTCGCTTTAATCAGACAACGCGCCAACGGGGAAATCCAAGAAATTTTGTTTTGCGCGGTATCGATTTCATCGACGCCGACGATTTTGACGGTTTGCTCGCGTCCGTCGCCGCGCAACAGCCCGACAGTTGCGCCGAAAAACACTTGGTCGGTCGCTTCGCGCAATTCGGGATCGACGACGACGGCAGCTTCCAAACGCTTGGTCAGAAAACGGATGCGGCGGTCGATTTCGCGCATACGGCGTTTGCCGTAAAGATAGTCGCCGTTTTCGCTGCGGTCGCCGTTGCTTGCCGCCCAGTTGACGATTTGGACGATTTCGGGACGTTCTTTATTGACCAGTTGATACAGCTCGTCTTTCAACGCCTGCCAACCAACGGGCGTAATGTAGTTTTTGGTTTCGGTACTCATGATATATATCTGATTATTTAGGATATACGGCAGTTTCAACAAAACTTCGAACTGCTGCATTGAAATGACTGATTCTACCGTCCTTAAGACGGAAGGTTCAAGCTGTCCATATTGATTGCAAAACCATATCCATCGGCTTGAAAATGCCGCAAAGGTCGTCTGAAAATCTACGATGCCCGTTTTCAGACGACCTTTATTGATTAAGTATTCGAATTTTAGGCTGTTTTTAAAAATTCCATTCAGCTCCCAACGACCATTGACGGCTGCTGCGTCGTGCATAAGGGGCATTGCTGCGGATGCGGCTGTATCCGTAATTCAAGGTCGGCGTGATGCCTTTGTAGGACAATTTGTCATGGCTGAGGCTGACGGAGAGGGAGCGCTCGCGGTTGCGTTGCGGCTCCGTGCCGAATGCCATAATGCCTTTATAGCGGCGGTTGGCAAATGAAGCGGTCAGGCGGCTGTTCAGCCCGCCTAAAAACGGCCATTGCTGTATCCAGCCTATATTGAACCCGTTGCGGCAGTAGGCGGCATTGTTGACGGCATTACGTATGTTTTTGTTTTCAGGAACAAAGCGGTTGTATTGCCAACCGCCGAACAGGGTCGTACTGCCGAAACGGCGCGCCAGGGAGAGATAGGTGCCGTCGTGCCAACCGTCGTTGCGCAGCGCACGATCGGTTTCCCGATAGTTTTGGCGGTAGCGTTCCAGCGAGTAATAAAGTTGTGTCGCGTTGCCAAGATTGATCATATGCGAAAGCTGTACGCCGACCCCGTGTGCCAGCATATACGGCGCGGCACGGCGGTTGTTTTCTTTTTTGCTGTCAAATTCGCTGCTGCCCGCCAACTGTGCCTGATAAAACGGTAAAACGCTGACGGTTTGTTTGCCGTCCTTGCGCTGCCAGCCCAAATAAGCCCTGCCGAACGCATCGTCGTAAGCCGATTGGCGGTCGAAAAAATAGCTCGTTCCGCTGAGGTTGGCGCGGAATTTGACGGCGTGATGCCCGTACAGCGGGGTGAGTTTTTCGGTGTTCAATTCGTAATTCAAGCCGTTGGCACTGACGGGCAAAGTAACGCTGCATGCGGTTTGCCCCCTTGTTTCGATGCAATAACGCGGAGCAGCGTTGTTGGCGTTATCGCTATGCACGGGACTGATTCCACCAGACCATTTCCATTCTGTCTGCCGCTTGACGGCTTCTTGAAAACGTTTGACGTTTTCCAAAACGGGGGCAGGTATATCGCGCTGCGCGGCATGGCGGAAATGCGCCGCCGCTTCGCCCAAACGATAATCTTGAAACTCTGCCGCCGCCAAATCCAATAATATGCGGTCGTCTGAAACGTCGGATTCATAAAGGGTACGATAACGCTCGACCGCTTCGGAAGTCCGCCCTTTCAACTTTGCCAGCAAAGCATCGGCACGCGCAATCAGCTTGGGATTGTGGTTGGGCTGTTTGCGGTAAAGGGCGGCAAGCGAAGAAACCAAATCTGCGCTATTGCCGTTAAGTGCCCGAATCAGCGCGTCCTCAAGAATACGCGGGTTTGCCGCTAAAAAATCATCGCCGACCACAGTCGGTTCTCCTGCATTCTCATTCTTTTCAGACGACCTTTCTTCTTCGGACAAAATATCCAGCCATTGTTTTTGCTGCACTTGTACGGCAGCATCCTGAGAAGGCGAATCCTGCCGGACACCCCCTTCGGGCAATTCAGCCAAGACTGCGGAAGGCAACAGGCAGCATAAAGATACCGAAACCATTTTTTGTTTTATTCTTAACATTCAAAATCATCCGAAATATATGTTTGTATATCGCAGGGATAGCCAAATGCAACCCACATACCCTACTGATTTCTCCCAGTCAGGGATTTACGCCTGCCAAAGGTCGTCTGAAACTTTTCATACGACCTTTTTTGCGTAAAAGCAACAGATTCGCATTAAGATGCAGCATTATAGAGGTAAAATTCCAAAACAAACATAACTGATTTATTTTATGGTCTTACAAATTATTCAAATGTTATTCATCAGTAGATTCATGAAATTAATCAAGCCAACTCACTGAACACGCCTGAAATATATCTTGCGTATCCAAAGCAATCGTTTGATCCACACTATCCCCCAATATTCTTCATCATTAATAGATAGCATTATCAAATCAAATATTTAGAATAAATATTCAAACCTATGTCATTAATTGATTTATTTCTTAATATTTACTTCAAAAATCATAAAAACTCCGCGCAGATATTGCCAAGACGCCATAATTATTACAAAATATTACAACAAAATTGGTAATACTTATCATTAATTTATAAAATATCAATATTAAGAGAGATTCATCATGAAAATCAAAGTATCCGCAATTTCTGCGGCCGCCTCCCTGATTCTGACTGCCTGCGCGGGAGGAGGTGCATCCGAACCCAAAGTCCCCGTTGCCATTCCGACAGCGCAACCTATCGCCAATATCAAGCTGAGTGATGAAAGCAGTGCGGTACAGACCATCAACACCCTTTCCGGTAAAGGCGGCAGTCTGCATGAAGCGGAACTCGAAGTGAAAACATCATGGGGCGGCAGCTATACCGATAAACAATATGTCTATCAAACCCCTTCCGGCAACTATTACAACATCAGCTCATATTCCGACCCGATTGTCCCCTCTTACTCCAGCCCGTCTTATGCCCTGCGTACCCGCCACGAAGGCCAGCCTTTGTCTGAGGGTGGAAAACTGTTTGTCTGTTGCAGCAATTCCGGACAATTCACCTATGCACCGGCAACCAAACATGACCACCTCAAATTCGGCGCATGGATAAATGCAGACGGCACGGCAGACCTGTTTGTCGGCGGCAAACCCGTCGGAACGGCGAAACCGTCTTATTACACTCCGTCAGACAGTACAGTGGCAAAAGGCAAGACTACATACGAAGTTTGGGCTGTCCGCGTCCGCAACGGCAATATCGTTACCTCAACCTACGATCCGGGCAAATCCTCCGGGTCGTCTGAAAAAAACACGCCCAAACTTTCACTGCTAACAGCCAATTTCAACACCAACAAACTCGGCGGCACGATTTTAGGTAATGCGGATTACGGTCCGGATGTTGTGATGAAAGATGTTGGCATCAACGGCGTTGATTTCTCAGGCACTGCTGAATCCGATGGTAAAAACGGCAAAGTCGAAGGGAAATTCTTTGGTCAATTTAACGGCGATAAAACAGAAGTCAGTATAGGCGGCAAAGTAACCTTTGATGCCGATAAATCGTTGGATACCGTGTTCGGCGGCGTGAAGAATGATGACGACCGCAATACGACGGATACAAGCTTGACACCTGTCAGCAAGTAACCGTACGTCAAACATCCCAATAAACCGATAATCAGTACATCTTTAAGAGGCAAAAAATGTCCTTCCCCTTTAAACCCGTACTGCTGGCAGCTATTGTCAGCCAAACTTTCCCTGCCTTCGCTGCCGACCCCGTACCACAAGCCCATCAGGACTTGAATGAAGTCAAAGTCATCGGCGGCCGCAAAGTCCAAAAACTCGGTGAAGAGAAAGTCCGCCGTCAGGCATTGGATAAACAAATGGTCTCCGATGAAAGCGACTTGGTACGCTACGATCCGGGCATCAGCGTCGTCGAAGGCGGACGCTCAGGTTCCAACGGTTTTACCATACGCGGTGTCGATAAAGACCGCGTTGCCATCAACGTGGACGGACTGGCGCAAGCAGAAAGCAGGTCGTCTGAAGCGTTCCAAGAGTTGTTCGGCGCATACGGCAACTTCAATGCCAACCGCAACACTTCCGAACCTGAAAATTTCTCGGAAGTTACCATCAACAAAGGCGCGGACTCGCTCAAATCCGGTAGCGGCGCATTGGGCGGTGCCGTCAACTATAAAACCAAATCCGCAAGCGACTATGTTTCCGAAGAAAAGCCTTACCACTTAGGCATTAAAGGCGGCTATATCGGACGCAACAGCCAGAAATTCAGCAGCATTACCGCTGCAGGAACTTGGCTGGGTCTGGATGCATTGATGGTTTATACCCGCCGTTTCGGTAAAGAAACCAAAAACAACAGCGACGCTGCCGATACCGTCATCACCGACAACAAACAAAGCTGGAACCCGAATGCCGGCAGCACCAACTACGGCAGCCGCGGCGTAGCCCGCAGCAAACCCGATCCACAAGATTGGGTAAACAAAAGCACCTTATTCAAACTGGGTTACAACTTCAACGATAAAAACCGTATCGGTTGGATTTACGAGGATTCACGCACCGACCGCACGACGACTGAATTATCTAATATGTGGGCGGCAAACTGGAAAGGCGAGGCACTAGGCGATACCCGTTCCCGCCAAGACATCTCCTACCGTAAACGCATCGGTTTTGAATACAAAAACCAACTTGACAAAGGACCATGGGACAGTCTCAACCTGCATTACGACCGTCAAACCATCGACATGAGTACCTGGACTTGGGACTTGCCGACCGATTACGCCAGCAACGGTGTGAACAGCGACGTGTACCATATGTTTCGCAACATCCGTCAAAAAAATACCCAATTTGGTGCCGATGCTGAAAAACAAATCGACTTTTCCAAATTGGTATGGGCAATGCAATACGGATTGGGTGGTTCCCAAAACGACAACGACAATAGAGATCATAGCTATTGGGTACGCCTATACGACCCGAAATATCAAACGTCCAACAACCAAGAATTGACTATGCTGGTCGAAAGCTCCTCCAAAAACCGTTTTGCCTACTGGAACAACACATTCCAATTCGGCGACAGCAGCCAATACCGCCTCAATGCCGGGCTTCGCTACGACAACAGCAGCAGCAAAGCCAAAGACAATCCCAACTACACTCCTGCCATCCGCGGTCAAATTCCTTATCTCGGCAGCGAACGTAAACACAGCGGTTTCAGCTACGGTTTAGGATTAGACTGGAAATTCACTCCACATTTGAATCTTTTGGCAAAATACAGCACTGGCTTCCGCGCGCCGACTTCAGACGAAACCTGGCTATTGTTCCCGCATCCTGACTTCTACCTTAAAGCCAATCCTAACCTGAAGGCGGAAACCGCCAAAAACTTCGAGCTGGGACTTGCCGGCAGTGGCAAAGCCGGAAACTTTAAACTCTCCGGCTTCCAAACCCGCTACCGCAACTTTATCGAACTGACCTACATGGGTGTGTCCTCAGACAACCCCAACAGCCCTAATTATGCGCCGATTTCCGACGGTACCGCATTGGTCAGCTCACCCGTTTGGCAAAACCAAAACCGTTCCTCCGCATGGGCGAAAGGTTTGGAATTTAACGGCACATGGAACCTTGACAGCATCGGTTTGCCGCAAGGCACGCACGCAGGTATCAACGTCAGCTACATCAAAGGCAAAGCCAAACAGACCAACGGACAGGAAACCCCGATTAACGCCCTTTCCCCGTGGTCTGCCGTTTACAATCTGGGCTACGATGCGCCGTCCAAACGCTGGGGCGTCAATGCGTACCTGACACACACCGCAGCTAAAAAACCGTCTGACACCGTCCACAGCAGTGATGATTTGAACAATCCCTGGCCTTTTGCCAAGCACAGCAAAGCCTATACGCTTTTCGACCTGACAGGCTACGTCAACTTAGGCAAATATTTCACCCTGCGCGCCGGTGCGTACAACATCGGCAACAAAAAATACTATACTTGGGAATCGCTGCGCAGCATCCGCGAATTCGGCACAGTCAACCGCGTCGACAACAAAACCCATGCCGGTATAGAACGCTTCACCTCCCCCGGCAGAAGCTACAATTTCACGCTTGAAGCCAAGTTCTAAAGGCGTTTGAAGTAACAAGAAAGGTCGTCTGAAACTTGAAATCCAAGTTTCAGACGACCTTTTTCTATTGATATACAACAATCGGCAGAGAAAATCCTCACCAAACGTTTATGGAATGAAACAACAAATAATGAACAAGACGCAGGCTGAAGCAAATGCCACGCTGTACGCCCGCGCAATCGAAACCCTTGCAGGTCGTCTGAATATGGGAATCCGTGATTTTGACGCAGCCTATGGGGGCATGAATGTGGTCGGCGAAAGCCTTTTAGACGACAGCGTATTGAATCAAGCATTAGCAAGCAACCCGCCGCGCGGATGGGTACATAGCGAAAACCCGCAGGATGCAATCAACATCTGGACAACAGACGGACGGGAAACCGCGAAAAACGAAGCTGTATTTTGGACTTTGGATAACGCGGCAGATACCTGAATTGCCGATACACAGGGATATTCACATTCCATCAGCCGATTTGCAGCACACCACATCTACAAAGAACATGGCAACACCAAAACGGAAGAAGAACGCGGACAGGTTGCCGTAACAGCGGAGGATTTGACGCGGATTCCCGATATTGTTACATCGCCTGACAAAATCGTAACAGGTTTTCAATCAGAACAAGGGGCTGAACGGGTTGCGTATTTGAAGAGATTTGATGACGGGCTGATGGTTTACATCGCCGAAGCCAGCCGTAAAAAGAAAGATTTTCGAGCTATTCCATACGGAAGTATCCCCCAACGGCAATATCCGAAAATGTCATCAAAAACATTTCCAGCCAAAGCCTCAACGTCCGAAACGGGGAGAGGGCATATGACAATTCTACCCCCAACACCGACACCAATCAAGACATACTGTTTCAAGGCGGCGCAGACCGTGGGATGTTCAGCCGTGAGCATAACCTGATTGCCCTGTTGAAAAACGCCGACGCATCTATATTCGTTCACGAACTGGGGCATTTCTTCCTTGAAACAAATACCCGTATCGCCCGCGACCTGACCGCCAAGCCTACCGAAAACCTGACCGGGCAGGAGCGTCAATTCCTGTCCGACGTTCAGACGACCTTGGATTGGTTCGGCGTGAAAGACCTTGCCGCATGGGACGCAATGAGTCTAAACGAGCAGCGCGAGAGCCACGAGAAATGGGCGCGCGGTTTTTGAAGCCTACCTGTACGAAGGCAAAGCACCAAGCGAAGAATTGCGCGGGGTGTTCCGCCGTTTCCGTTCATGGTTGAAACAGGTCTATCAATCCCTGAAAAGTCTGAACGTAGAATTGACCGATGAAGTCCGCAGCGTGTTTGACCGAATGTTTGCCAGCGACGAGCAGATTCAGCAAACCCAATACATTAACGGCATGGCTCCGATGTCTGATAATAAGGCGTAAGCGAGCATGAACCAAGCTAAGCTGCCCTACCCCTTTCAGGCAACTCCCCATTGAGTTTCTTCTATCTTCCAAAAGAAAAGGTCGTCTGAAAATGTTCAGACGACCTTTTGCAGGGTATTCAAGCTAGGATTTATTTATCGCGGCTGAATACGATTTTGGTTGCTTGGATGGCTACGCAGACTGCACCGCCGATGAAGATCAAGTCGGCTGCTGTGCGTACCCAGCGCAGGGTGTCGAGGATTTCCATTTGCAGGAATTCTTCGCTACGGGCATACCACAGACCATGAGTGATGGAGGCGTATGCTTGAATGGCGCCGACAGGCAGCAGGCTGATGGCGATCATGCCGACCAAGCCGCCGTTGAGCAGCCAGAAGCCCCAAGTCATGAGTTTGTCGTCGAATTTTGCGTTTGGTTTCAGGTAGCGGGCAACCAGCAAGACGAAGCCCAGTGCCAAGAAGCCGTACACACCGAACAAGGCTGCGTGTGCGTGAACTGCGGTAGTGTTCAGACCTTGGATGTAGAACAGGGAAATCGGCGGGTTAATCAGGAAGCCGAATACGCCGGCACCGATCATGTTCCAGAAGGCAACTGCTACGAAGCACATCAGCGGCCAACGCAGGCGTTTCGCCCATTCGGACAGGTGTTGGTAAGACCAGTGTTCGTAAGCTTCACGACCCAGCAATACCAGCGGTACGACTTCCAATGCGGAGAAGCAGGCACCGATTGCCATAGAGGCGGAGGTAGAACCGGAGAAGTACAGGTGGTGCAGCGTACCCGGGATACCGCCCAACATGAAGATGGCGGCGGCAGCCAGAGTGGATGCGGTGGCGGTACTGCGGCGGACGAAGCCCATGTTGTAGAAGATGAAGGCAAAAGCTGCGGTAGCGAATACTTCGAAGAAGCCTTCTACCCACAGGTGAACCACCCACCAGCGCCAGTATTCCATCACGGCAATCGGGGATTTTTCGCCGTAGAACAGACCAGGCGCGTAGAACACGCCGACACCGACCATAGAGGCAACGAAGATTGCCAGCAGGTTTTTGTCCACGCCTTTTTCTTTAAAGGCGGAAACGGTACAGCGCAGCATCAGGAACAGCCACAACAGCAGGCCGACCATCAGCAGGAGTTGCCAGAAACGGCCCAAATCGAGGTATTCGTAACCTTGGTGTCCAAACCAGAAGTTGAATTTAGGCGGAATGACGTGGGTCAGGGCGAAGAAGTTACCTGCGTAAGAACCGCCGACTACGATGAACAGGGCGATGTACAGGAAGTTTACGCCGGCGCGTTGGAACTTGGGATCTTTGCCGCCGTTAACAATCGGAGCCAGGAACAGACCTGCTGTCAGGAAGCCGGTTGCAATCCAGAAGATGGCGGATTGGATGTGCCAAGTACGGGTCAATGCGTAAGGGAACCAGTCGGACATTTCGAAGCCGAGTGCTTCGTCGATGCCGTAGAAGCCTTGACCTTCGACGGTGTAGTGCGCGGTCAGGCCGCCCAGCAACACTTGTACCACAAACAGGGCGACTGTCAGGAAGACGTATTTGCCCAATGCTTTTTGGGAAGGAGTCAGCTGTACTTTGGAAATCGGGTCTTCAGTCGGAACTTCTACTTCTTCGTGTTTGGTCAGGAAGGAGTAACCCCACATCAGCAGGCCGATACCCATCAAGAGCAATACAACGCTGGTAAACGACCACATGTAGTTTTCAGTAGTCGGTACGTTGTTGATCAGAGGCTCGTGCGGCCAGTTGTTGGTGTAGGTGAAGTTCTCATCAGGACGGTTGGTCGAAGCAGACCATGAAGTCCAGAAGAAGAAGTTGAACAGTTTTTCACGCGCTTCTTTACTTGGCAATGTGTTGTTTTTCATTGCGAAGTGTTCGCGGGTCGTCTGAAGGGCGGGATCATCGCTGTATACGCCGTGGTAGTAAGGCAGAATGCTCTCAATGGCTTTGACACGGGTATCGCTGATAACGACGCTGCCGTCTTCTTTAATACGGCTTTGGTTGCGGTATTCGTCGGCAAGGCGGGTTTTCAGTACGGCTTGTTCTTCAGGAGAAACTTCGTTGAATTTTTTGCCGTAAGTCTCTTGCGCGGTCAAATCCAACCATGCGACAAGCTCGCGGTGCAGCCAGTCGGCTGTCCAGTCCGGAGCTTGGTATGCGCCGTGTCCCAATACGGAACCGACTTCCATACCGCCGGTGGTTTGCCAGGCTGACTGACCTGCCAAAATATCGTCTTTGGTCATCAGCTGAGTGCCTGATGCCGAAACGACTCTTTCAGGGTAAGGCGGGGCTTTTTTATAAACCTCGCTGCCCATGTAGCCAAGAATGGTAAAGCAGACTGCCAGGACGGCAAACAGCAAGTACCATAGCTTCTTGTACTGTCCCATTTCAGAACTCCTTATTTTGGTAAAAAGTGGTTGCTTATAAATTCATACTATATGAATGTTAAAGATTGTAGCACTCTTTTCAGGCAAAAGAAATATTCTCTTAACAACAATCTTTAAAAAACAGGTATATAGTCAATAATAATTCTTATTATCAAAAATACGATGACATTTTTGTAAAGAATTGGATAAAACATGTGAGCAATAATAGATGATTTGACGTAGTTTTATCTAATTATTAAGTATTAATTAGGTATTAAATTAGGTAGTAAAAGTTCATCTTTGATGAATTAATTGATTTAGGTCAAGATATAGCGGCAAAACCCCCTACATAATCCTACAAAAGTTCATAAGAGATGCTTTTCAGACGACCCTGAATAAGGCAGTTTGTAAAGAGCCGAAAGCGGTATGCCGCGGACGACAAAGGTTGAAAAATTATACCCTAACCTTCTTAAAATAGTTATTAAAGGAAATGACAACTATGAAACGCCAAGCTTTAGCTGCAATCATTGCTTCAGTTTTTGCTTTAGCCGCCTGTGGTGAGCAAGCTGCCCAAAAACCTGCCGAGCAAACCGCTTCCGCTTCCGCTCCTGCAGCTTCCGAGGCTCCTGCTTCCAGTGCTCAAGCTGCTGCCGAAACCCCCGCTGCTGATTTGCCTGTTATCGACGCGGTAACTACCCACGCTCCTGAAGTTCCGCCTGCCATCGACCGCGACCATCCTGCACGTGTCCGCGTGAAAATGGAAACCGTCGAAAAAACCATGAAAATGGACGATGGCGTGGAATACCACTACTGGACATTTAACGGCGACGTTCCGGGCCGCATGATCCGCGTACGCGAAGGCGATACCGTGGAAGTCGAATTCTCTAACAACCCGTCTTCTACTGTACCGCACAATGTTGACTTCCACGCTGCAACCGGTCCAGGCGGTGGTGCAGAAGCCAGCTTCACTGCTCCGGGCCGTACTTCTACATTCAGCTTCAAAGCCCTGCAACCCGGTCTGTATATCTACCACTGTGCCGTTGCCCCTGTCGGTATGCACATTGCCAACGGTATGTACGGTCTGATTTTGGTTGAACCTAAAGAAGGTCTGCCTAAAGTGGACAAAGAGTTCTACATCGTACAAGGCGACTTCTACACCAAAGGTAAAAAAGGTGCGCAAGGCCTGCAACCGTTCGATATGGACAAAGCCATCGCCGAGCAACCTGAATACGTTGTATTTAACGGTCACGTAGGCGCTATCGCCGGCGACAACGCCCTGAAAGCCAAAGCAGGCGAAACCGTTCGTATGTACGTTGGTAACGGTGGTCCGAACCTCGTTTCCTCCTTCCACGTTATCGGTGAGATCTTCGACAAAGTTTACGTAGAAGGCGGCAAACTGATCAACGAAAACGTACAAAGTACCCTGATTCCTGCCGGTGGTGCAGCGATTGTCGAATTTAAAGCCGACATCCCGGGCAGCTACACTGTGGTTGACCACTCTCTCTTCCGTGCGTTCAACAAAGGCGCGTTGGGTCAATTGAAAGTAGAGGGCGCAGAGAACCCTGAAATCATGACCAAAAAACTGGAAGACAAAGCCTATGCAGGTAGCGGTGCAGCTTCAGCCCCTGCCGCTTCAGCTCCGGCTGCCCCTGCATCTTCCGCAGCAGCGCCTGCTTCCGCAGCATCTGCAGGTAAAGGCGGCTACTAATCCAGTCATCTCGGCGTAGAGACAGAAAAAAGCCACTGCTGTTCCGGCTGATGCAAGGACAACAGTGGCTTTCTTCCACGACCAATCGAAAGATTGGTTTTTCAGACAACCTATCAAGTATCGAAGGTCGTCTGAAAAACCGGTTTCAAGCATTCACGAACCCGACAAGCCAAAAGCACAATAATCAGACGGCCTCTAAGGATTTTTATCCGGTTTCGCTATATAATCAAAGCCTAATACCCCGCATTCAGATTAGAAAGCCCGTTATGAAACTCATACCACTCCTCACCTTCTTTACCCTTGTCGCAAGCGGCAGTGCAGCGGCGGCCGAAATGGCAAAAGTTGAAGGAGGCAGCTACCGCCCGCTCTATCTGAAGAAAGAAACAAGCATCATTAAAGTCAAACCCTTCCAAATCGACAAATATCCCGTTACCAATGCCGAATTTGCAGAGTTTGTCAAAAAACACCCGCAGTGGCAAAAAGGCAAAGTCAGCTCCAAACAAGCCGAACCTGCCTACCTCAAACACTGGGTTAAAACCGGCAGCAACAGCTACGCGCCCAAACCCAACGAACTGAAACATCCGGTAACCAACGTATCTTGGTTTGCCGCCAATGCCTACTGTACTGCGCAAGGCAAACGCCTGCCGACCATAGACCAATGGGAATTTGCCGGACTTGCCTCCGCCACACAGAAAAACGGTTCTGCCGAACCCGGATACAACCGTACCATTCTTGACTGGTATGCAGACGGCGGCAGAAACGGCTTGCGCGATGTCGGCAAAAGCAAACCCAACTACTGGGGCATTTACGATATGCACGGCCTGATTTGGGAATGGACGGAAGACTTCAACAGCAGCCTGCTCTCGTCAGGCAATGCCGATACGCAAATGTTTTGCAGCGGCGCATCCGTAGGCTCCAGTGACCCATCAAATTACGCCGCCTTCCTGCGCTACGGCATTCGCACCAGCCTGCAATCGAAATACGTCCTGCACAACCTAGGCTTCCGTTGCGCCTCGAAATAACAGGTTTCATCACCAAAGCAGCTTTGGCGGTACTGAAAGGTATCGCCTTTTTTTTGAGTTTGAGGTTAATTTGAAAATAGCGAATGGACAAAACCTCGTGCCTAACAAATTTAGCATGACCAAGTTTCTAACGGGCTGAATATTCCAAGCAACTGGTCTATTTCTCTACCTCTTCCTAATTTTCATTAATAAATATACCGGCAAACCAAAAGGTCGTCTGAATGTTGAACTGGCCCCCAAATCTTGGACACTCA
>NZ_KV789546.1:0-6527 GCF_001807625.1 Neisseria sp. HMSC03D10 | reverse complement strand
TGTACCATTTTGTTTTTAATTGACTATATATAAACCGGATCTGACAAGGAGTTTATCGCAGGGATATTCGGTTAGGATGAGCTACTTGCTATCTGTTGTTCTTAGCCCCGATTGCGTGGGGTGATATGACTGCTTTTTGTTTCATGGGGAAATAAAGAAAACCCGTCGGATAATCGACGGGTTTTCGTATGATGGCGGAGTAAGAGGGATTCGAACCCTCGATGCAGGTTGACCCCACATGCTTCCTTAGCAGGGAAGTGCCTTCAGCCTCTCAGCCATTACTCCTAAGGAAGTGCGTAATATACTGGTTTGGTTCGGACGTGTCAAGCCGAGCCTGAGGGTATTTTTTAACCGTATGAAATCATTTGTATAAAATATAAAGAAGCATGAAATTGTAGCCCGTATGCGGCGGCTGGTACAATTCATGCTTGGTTTCAGGATGTGATGAAAATGAATGATTTAATCGTATTGAACAAGCCTTATGGCGTGATTTGCCAGTTTTCGGCGCATGAAAAGTATGGGTGTTTGAAAGATTATGTGGCGCTACCGGACTTTTATCCGGCGGGGCGTTTGGATACGGACAGCGAGGGTTTGCTGCTGTTGACGAACGACGGGCGTTTGCAGGCGCGGATTGCGGATCCTAGGTTTAAACTGGAGAAAACTTATTGGGCGCAGGTTGAAGGTTCGCCCGACGAAGCGAAGCTGGATATGCTGCGGCGCGGAGTGGATTTGGGGGATTTTGTCACGCGTCCGGCAAAGGTTCGCGTGTTGGAAACGGGCGAAGCGGATGTTTTGTGGCCGCGTGTGCCGCCTATCCGCGTGCGCAAGTCCGTGCCTGATTTTTGGGTAGAAATTCGGATTTCGGAAGGAAAAAACCGGCAGGTCAGGCGGATGACGGCTAAGGCGGGTTTTCCGTGCCTGCGTTTGGTCAGGGTGGCGATAGGTCGTCTGAATCTATTCGATTTGGGCTTGGCGCTTGGGCAATGGACGTTTGCGCCGCATAAGCCTTGATGGATGGCTGTTTATTAAATTAATTGGCTGATAAAGAGAAAGGTCGTCTGAAAACCCTGCAATACGGTTTTCAGACGACCTTTGTTATTGGATATTAATGATGCGTATGACCGATTTGGAAGGTCATGGTGGTGTAGTTCGCCTGTTTTTGGCACACGCTTTGATCGGGGAAATCGGCTTTGTGTTCTACGCTGGCTTTCCAGAAGCCTTGACGCAGGGGGATGATGCTGACTTCGCCTTTGTCGTCCGTGGTATCGGAGAAGGCTTGGGCTTCGGTTTTGTGGGTTTTGCTGCGGTCGCTGGTGTCGAAACCGTCAAATGTGGCAGTAACGGTAGCGTTCGGCAGCGGTTCGCCGTTGAAAAGGACGCGGACTTTGAAGCGTTCGCTGACGTGGACGTTAGCGGGGTTGTCCAGCGGAACGATTTCCAGATGTTGTCCGACTTGCTTGGTGATGACGGCGGTGTCTGCGCTTTCGTGGCCGACGTTGACGATGTTTTTACCAAACATTCGGGTTTGTTCGCAATAGCTGGCGTCAGGCATTTCTTTGATGCTAGCTTGTTTCCAGCCTGCGCTGTTTTTAGACCAGAAAGTCGGCTGGTATTCGGCGGTAACGAGGTAGCTGCCGTCTTTAACAGGCAGTTTGCTGCGGTACTGGTAGTTGTACGTCCCTTTTTGAATCAGATTTTCTTTGCCTTTTTCGGTAATCAGCTGCATGGGCTTGCTGAAAATGTGCAGGCGGTCTTTGGCGATGGGTTCGAGTTCGGGGAATTCGCCGTAGCCCAATTCGGCTTGCAGGTATTCGCCGCCGTGTGTATGGGCGGTTTCGACCCAGACGCGGTGTGCTTGGGCGGTTGTGCTGAACAGGAGTGCGGATGCGATGAACAATGCGGTTTTTTTCATGGGTTCTCCAAATGTATCGGGTAGAAATTTGATTGGTTATAATATAACAATTTTATTTATAACAAAACGGGTTCATGAAAAAAAAGGTCGTCTGAAAACAGGATTTCTGTTTTCAGACGACCTTTCGCTTAGCCGATGTTTAAGCGTTAACCGGCTTTAGAAGTAATATGGTGTACTCATTTTTAAATTGAATCAATAAATTGACAGATCTATTTTTGAAATAACTTTATTTTGCTTGTCGCTTTTGATAAGCACAAAAACCTCCTGCGTACAGGAGGTTTTTTGAGAAGCGGATTAGCGCAGTTCTGTATGCAGGCGGCTGAGGAGTGTAGAGGCATCGCTGCCGTTGTATGCGCTGCCATCTTTGTTGAGAAGGCGGATTCGCGAACCGCCGTTAACAGGTTCGACGAATACGATGATCTCGGGGTAGGCGGCCGGTTTCTCAACTTTTTTGCCTTTGCCCAGCATACGGCCGAAGAAGCCCGGTTTTTTCGTGGAAACGGCTTCGCTCTCGTTAGGTGCCTGTTGAACCAAGAAAGCATGGCGTTCGATGTTTTGACCCAAGACATTCAAGCCGATGCGGTCGAGGGCGAGCGCGGTACGGCGCCAGTTGCGGCCGTAGTCGCCGGAGACGAGCAGGGTGTTGCCTTCGATTCGCGCCAATTCGTTGCCGCTGCGTTTGGCGACGCTTTGGGACAGCGCATTTTCGGCTTGTTGCTGATCGACGCCCAAGTATTGCATGAAGCGTGCGAGAAAGGCGGCTTCAAGATTTGGATCGTTGGCGGCAGGCTGCCAAGTGGTTGTATCTTTGTTTTTGTCTGCGTAAACTTCTTTCATGCCTTTGTGGGCGAAAAAGACGTCGGTTGTGCCGTTTCTGCCTTGTTCGATGCGGATGATGAATTTATCGCGCTCGCTGGTGGAATAGATGCCGCCTAAGCCGACTTTGTCCAAGAGGCGGCGCAGGCCGTCTTGCGGAATTTTCGCGCGGTTTTCAGCCCACTCGGTTTCCATTTGACCGATACCGGGTTCTTCGGATTTGATGTCGAAACCGTTTTCTTGCCAGAATGCTTTCAGCAAAGGCCAAATTTCGGCAGGAGATTTGCCTTGGACTTCAACCCAGCGTTGGTTCCCGTCGCGTTCCAAACGGACGCCTTTGACGGATTTGAGGGCTTCGGAATTCGCGGCTTGTTGCGTTGCCGATGTGCGGCGGCTCAGGTCGCTGGCGCGGACGGCGCCGCTGCCTGCGGGTATTTGATAGAGGTTACCTTGATCGGGGTTGTTCAAATCAGGCGGTACTTCTAATTTGACGATTTTGCGTGTCTGGGTTTGGTAGTCCAGCTTAGGCAGGTCTTTTTTGTTGCCCGAACAGGCAGTCATGCTGATCAGGGCGATTGCTACGACGACAGGTTTCATATAGGTCATATTGGTTTCCTGTGGGATGTGATGGGTTAACGGCAGGTCGTCTGAAAACGGTTTTCAGACGACCTTTGCGGTTTATGCGGTGAGTTGTCCGGATTCTTGCAATGCGGCGCGGACTTTTGCCTGTCCGGCTTCGGTCAGGGGGACGAGCGGCAGGCGGACATAAGGGTCGCATTTGCCCAATGCGGAGATGCCCCATTTGGGCGCGGCAGGGCTTGGTTCGCAGAACATAGTGTTATAAATCGGAATCAGGCGGTCATTTAATTGACGAGCGGTCGCAATATCGCCTGCAAGGGCGGCGCGGCACATATCGGCGAAGAGTTTGGGGGCGACATTGGCGGCAACGGTCACAACGCCTTTCCCGCCGCAGAGCATGAAGGGCAGGCCGGTGGGGTCATCGCCGGAAAGGATGGTGAAACCTTCGGGCGCGTGTTTGATTAATTCGAGATTGCTGCCGATGTTGCCGCTGGCTTCTTTGACGCCGACGATGTTCGGGATTTTGGCAAGGCGCAGGATGGTGTCGTTGGTCATGCTGACGACGGTGCGGCCGGGTACATTGTAGATAATCATCGGAATCGAGGTGGATTCGGCGATGGTTTTGAAATGTTGGTAAATGCCTTCTTGGGAGGGCTTGTTGTAATAAGGGACGACGGAGAGGGTGTAGTCTGCACCGGCTTTTTCGGCGGCGCGGGAGAGCGCGATGGCTTCGAGGGTGTTGTTGGCGCCGGTGCCGGCGATAACGGGAACGCGCTTGTTGACGTGTTTGACCGTTTCTTCGATTACGCTTAAATGCTCTTCGACGGAGAGGGTGGCGGATTCGCCTGTCGTGCCGACGGCGACGATGCCGTCGGTACCGTTTTCGATATGCCAGTCGATCAAATCGCGGAGTTGTTCGTAATGGATGCTGCCGTCTTGATTCATGGGTGTAATCAGGGCAACCAAACTGCCTTGTAACATAAGGAAACCTTTTATTTGTAGGGCGGAAGAGGGTTTGCTTCTAAAGGGAAGGAAATGCTTGGAATTGTAGCTTACTTTGTTGTTTGTGTGAAACATCTTGACCGGACGGTAGCCGTGCGAAGCTGAACGTAATGTTTATCTTAATGAATAATGATGTTTTTAATCAAAAATTTAGCATATTTTCATAGTGAAATGCCTGTCAAGGATTAAAAAGTGTTAAAGTCTTGCGGCGATGATTTTTGCTTTATCGAAGCCCGTTTCAGACGACCTTTTTAAGTTTGTCCGACTGTGTATAATACCTTCCCTCATTTTTCATCTTCACACTCTATTTAAATTTCTCAACAAAATGACACACCCAAATTCCCCGCAATCCGAATTTTTACGCGGCATCAAAGAATGTTCGCCCATGCTTATCGGGCTTTTGCCGTGGGCGCTGATACTCGGCGTACAAGGTGGACAGAAAGGGATGAGTTGGCTGGAAATGCTGCTGATGACGGGCATGAACTTTGCCGGCGGCTCAGAATTTGCGGCGGTCAACCTTTGGACAAACCCGCTGCCGATACTGATCATCGCTACCGTTACCTTCATGATTAATTCGCGCCATATTTTGATGGGGGCGGCAATCGCGCCTTATATGCGGGATATGCCGCTGAAAAAAGCCATGCCCGCGCTGTTTTTTATGTGCGACGAAAGTTGGGCGCTGGCGTTTGCGGAAATCCAAAAGCGCAAGGCGATGGGGCTGCCGGCATTCAATATGCCGTTTTATGCGGGCGTGTGTTTCATCCTCTACACCACTTGGATTGGCTTTGCGGCGTTTGGCGCGGCGTTCGGACCGATGTTCGGCGATGTTGCGGCATGGGGCTTCGGCATGGCGTTTCCCGCCGTGTTTTTGGTGCTGCTACGGGGTATGTGGAAAAGCTTTAAGGCGGCACGCCCGTGGTTTGTCAGCCTGATTGTGGCGGGCGGGACTTATTTGTCGGTGGACGGGCATTGGTATGTGCCGATGGGTGCGATTTCCGGCCTGCTTGCCGCCTATCTTTGGGGAGAGAAGGAATGAAGGATTTGCTCTCTTGGCAGTCGTTCCTGCTGTTTGCCAGTATGCTGGCGGTAACGTATTCCACCCGCCTTATCGGTTTTTTCGCTTTACGCAACCGCACCTTAAGCCACCGCGCACAAATCGTGATGGAAGCCGCGCCGGGTTGCGTGTTGATTTCTGTCATCGCGCCTTATTTCGTTTCCGACAAGCCGCACGAGTTGATTGCCATTGCGCTGACCGTGTTTGCCGCAAGCAGGTTTTCCATGTTGGTTACCGTGTTGATCGGCGTCGGCAGCTCTAGGCTGTTGGGGTATTTGATGCGCTAGGCGGCTGCATTTGAGTGAAACCGGTTACACCTGCTTTCAGACGACCTTATCTTGTTATAATGTCGTCTGAAATTTTTTATAAAGCAAAATCATGGCAAACCAAAGACTCATCTACGGCTTCCACGCCGTCAACGCCCGCCTGTGGCAAAACCCGAAATCGATTACCGAACTCTACGTCCAAGAAGGCAAAAACGATGCCCGCACGCGCGACGTGTTGGAGAAAGCGGCAAACGAAAACGTGCGCGTACACTTCGCCGACGCCGACCGCCTCAACGCCATCAGCAAAGGCGCACGGCATCAGGGCGTAGTCGGGTTTATCGACGCTTCCAAAAACCACGTCCACCTCGAAGACGTATTGGAAAACCTGAGCGAACCGCCGCTATTGCTGATACTCGACGGCATCACCGACCCGCACAACCTCGGCGCATGCCTGCGTACCGCCGACGCAATGGGCGTACACGCCGTCATCGCGCCGAAAGACAAAAGCGCGGGACTGAACGCCACCGTCAGCAAAGTCGCCTGCGGCGCGGCGGAAACCGTCCCCTACATCACCGTAACCAATCTCGCCCGCACCCTGCGCGAGCTGAAAGAATACGGCATCTGGATCATCGGCACCGACATGGGCGGCGATTCCGACCTCTACCATTGCGACCTGCCCGACAGCGCGGCATGGGTGATGGGCAACGAAGGCGAAGGCATGCGCCGCCTGACGCGCGAACATTGCGACATGCTGGTGTCGATACCCATGTTCGGCACAGTCGAAAGCATGAACGTCTCCGTCAGCGCAGGCATGGTGTTGAGCGAAACGCGCCGTCAACGGGTGTTGAAGGCAGAGAAATAGGGCTTAGGTGTAGAAAATCGTCGCGTTGTTTACACA
>NZ_KV789545.1:3905-16195 GCF_001807625.1 Neisseria sp. HMSC03D10 | reverse complement strand
GAAGGTCTGCGCTTTGCGATTCGCGAAGGTGGTCGTACCGTAGGTGCAGGTGTGGTTTCTTCTATCATCGCTTAAGTTTAGAGGCCAATAGCTCAATTGGTAGAGTATCGGTCTCCAAAACCGAGGGTTGGGGGTTCGAGACCCTCTTGGCCTGCCAAATAAAAAATTAACCGGCCCTGTGCCGGTTAATTTTTTTGCATTTCTTTTTTAGTAATTAATTTAAACCATTGCATGAGTGAGATAGTGCGACTTTGATGCTGTGGTGAGTGAGTAAAGATGACTGAACATACATCTGAACATAAAGCAGAAAAGTCGGGTCAGCTTGTAACATCCGGCAATCATTCTACGCCGCCTAAGCGAGAAGGGCTGCTTTCCTATTTTAAAAACTCATGGTCTGAGTTTAAAAAAGTTGTTTGGCCTACGCGAGATGATGCAGTTAAGATGACGATCTTCGTCGTTATATTTGTTGCAATCTTGGCAGTATTTATTTACGCGGCAGACAGTGCTATTTCCTGGCTGTTTTTTGATGTGTTGTTGAAGAGGGGGTAAAAATGTCAAAACGTTGGTATGTTGTGCAGGCTTATTCCGGCTTTGAGAAAAATGTCCAGAAGACCCTAAAAGAGCGTATCGCTCGCGAAGGCATGGAAGGTTATTTCGGTCAGATTCTTGTTCCGGTTGAAGAAGTGGTCGATATTAAAAATGGTCGCAAAACCATTAGCGAGCGTAAGTTCTATCCGGGCTATGTTTTGGTCGAAATGGAAATGACCGATGACTCATGGCATTTGGTGAAAAGTACCCCTCGAGTTTCAGGCTTTATTGGTGGTACGGCAAATAAGCCTACTCCGATTTCTCAAAGAGAAGCTGATGCAATCTTGCAACAGGTTCGTTCTGGAGTTGAGAAGCCTAAACCTAAAGTTGAATTTGAAGTGGGGCAGCAAGTTCGTGTAAACGAAGGACCTTTTGCTGACTTCAACGGTATTGTAGATGAAGTGAATTATGAGCGTAATAAATTGAGGGTTTCTGTTCAGATTTTTGGTCGTGAAACCCCGGTTGAGCTGGAGTTTGGTCAAGTAGAAAAGATTTAAGTTTTTAAATCCCTTGAAAAAAAATCTCTAAGTAAATATAATGCTGAATTCTTTTTTGGGAAGCGGAAATGGTTCCGCGCTATACCCGTTTTTAGGAGTCCTATAAGTGGCAAAGAAAATTATCGGCTATATCAAACTGCAAATTCCTGCAGGTAAAGCCAATCCATCTCCCCCAGTTGGTCCTGCTTTGGGTCAGCGTGGTCTGAATATTATGGAATTCTGTAAAGCATTTAATGCTGCAACTCAAGGCATGGAGCCTGGTTTGCCGATTCCAGTTGTAATTACTGCATTTGCGGATAAGTCATTCACTTTTGTGATGAAAACTCCTCCGGCCTCTATTCTGTTGAAAAAAGCTGCCGGTTTGCAAAAAGGTAGTTCTAATCCTCTGACAAACAAAGTGGGTAAATTGACCCGTGCTCAGTTGGAAGAAATTGCTAAAACTAAAGAACCTGATTTGACTGCTGCTGATTTGGATGCTGCTGTTCGCACTATTGCTGGTTCTGCTCGCTCAATGGGTTTAGATGTGGAGGGTGTTGTATAATGGCTAAAGTATCTAAACGCTTGAAAGCTTTGCGCTCTTCTGTTGAAGCCAATAAATTATATGCAATTGATGAAGCAATTGCTTTGGTAAAAAAAGCAGCGACTGCTAAATTTGACGAGTCTGTTGACGTATCTTTCAACTTGGGTGTTGATCCGCGTAAATCTGACCAAGTTATCCGTGGTTCAGTTGTTCTGCCTAAAGGTACTGGTAAAACAACCCGCGTGGCGGTATTTACTCAAGGTGCAAATGCTGAAGCAGCTAAAGAAGCTGGTGCTGATGTTGTCGGCTTTGAAGATTTGGCTGCTGAAATCAAAGCAGGTAATCTGAACTTTGACGTTGTTATTGCTTCTCCTGATGCAATGCGCATCGTTGGTCAGTTGGGTACTATCTTGGGTCCGCGTGGCTTGATGCCAAACCCTAAAGTGGGTACTGTTACTCCTAATGTGGCTGAAGCAGTTAAAAATGCAAAAGCAGGTCAAGTGCAATATCGTACAGACAAAGCTGGTATCGTTCATGCAACTATCGGTCGTGCTTCGTTCGCTGAAGCCGATTTGAAAGAGAACTTTGATGCGTTGCTGGACGCTATCGTTAAAGCTAAACCCGCTGCTGCTAAAGGTCAGTACCTGAAAAAAGTTGCTGTATCCAGCACTATGGGTTTAGGTGTTCGCGTTGATACATCAAGCGTGAATAACTAATCTAAGAAATTTTCACGCAACTCTATTTTTGAGTTGCTTGAATTTGGGCTACTTAGAATTAAGTAGATGTCCAAGACCGTAGGGATCGCAAGATTTAATCGTAACTGCCCTACGCAGACGGTAGTCCTGAAACACATTGCAAGATTGCTTGTAAGATGTCTTTTTAGGTTACCGCGCTGGTGGGATATCATTCCGATATCCTGTTTATAAACAGTGGGAGGTAGACCTTGAGTCTCAATATTGAAACCAAGAAAGTAGCCGTAGAGGAAATCAGCGCAGCAATTGCTAACGCTCAGACTCTCGTGGTTGCTGAATATCGCGGTATCAGTGTTTCCAGTATGACTGAGCTTCGTGCAAATGCGCGTAAAGAAGGCGTTTACTTGCGCGTTCTGAAAAACACATTGGCTCGTCGTGCAGTAGAGGGTACTTCATTCGCAGCTTTGGCTGATCAAATGGTTGGTCCATTGGTTTATGCTGCTTCTGAAGATGCTGTTGCTGCTGCTAAAGTGTTGCACCAATTCGCGAAAAAAGATGACAAGATTGTAGTTAAAGCCGGTTCTTACAATGGTGAAGTAATGAATGCTGCTCAGGTTGCTGAGTTGGCTTCTATTCCGAGCCGCGAAGAGCTGTTGTCCAAACTGTTGTTCGTTATGCAAGCTCCTGTATCAGGCTTTGCGCGCGGTTTGGCTGCTTTGGCAGAGAAAAAAGCAGGCGAAGAAGCCGCTTAATCAATTTTGTTTCTGTTAATCAATTATTTTTTAATACAATATTTGGAGTATAAATAGCATGGCTATTACTAAAGAAGACATTTTGGAAGCAGTTGGTTCTTTGACCGTAATGGAATTGAACGACTTGGTTAAAGCTTTTGAAGAAAAATTCGGCGTTTCTGCTGCTGCTGTTGCAGTTGCAGGTCCTGCTGGTGCTGGTGCTGCTGCCGCTGAAGAAAAAACTGAATTTGACGTAGTATTGGCTTCTGCCGGTGACCAAAAAGTTGGCGTGATTAAAGTAGTCCGCGCAATTACTGGTCTGGGTCTGAAAGAAGCTAAAGACATCGTTGATGGTGCACCTAAAACTCTTAAAGAAGGTGTTTCTAAAGCTGAAGCTGAAGACATCCAAAAACAATTGGAAGAAGCCGGCGCTAAAGTCGAAATCAAATAATTTGATGCTTCCTGTTAAGGCTGGCAGTTTTCTGCCAGCCTTATTTTGCTTATTGTTATTAGGTTAATTTGTTATTTACATTTATTTGCAATTTATTCGCAAGCTAAGTTTAAATAAATGTAAATAACACAAACAATAGGCGTTATTTCAGACGACCTCTTTTTTAAAATTGCTTTTCGGAGTGTATATGAACTATTCGTTTACCGAGAAAAAACGTATCCGTAAGAGTTTTGCAAAACGAGAGAACGTATTGGACGTTCCCTTTTTGTTGGCAACACAAATTGATTCTTATGCGAAATTTCTGCAATTAGAAAATGCTTTTGATCAGCGCACTGACGATGGTCTGCAGGCTGCATTTAATTCTATTTTTCCTATCGTAAGCCACAATGGTTATGCGCGTCTGGAGTTTGTGCATTACACGTTGGGTGAGCCTTTGTTCGATATTCCTGAATGTCAATTGCGCGGAATCACTTATGCAGCCCCTTTGCGCGCGCGTATCCGACTGGTTATTTTAGACAAGGAAGCGTCTAAACCGACAGTCAAAGAAGTTCGTGAAAATGAAGTATACATGGGCGAAATCCCATTGATGACTCCAAGTGGTTCGTTTGTCATTAACGGTACCGAGCGTGTAATTGTTTCTCAGTTGCATCGTTCTCCCGGTGTGTTCTTTGAGCATGACCGTGGTAAAACTCATTCCTCCGGTAAATTGTTGTTCTCTGCTCGAATCATTCCTTACCGTGGCTCGTGGCTAGATTTCGAATTTGACCCGAAAGATTTGTTATATTTCCGTATCGACCGTCGCCGCAAAATGCCGGTTACGATTTTGTTGAAGGCTTTGGGCTACAACAATGAGCAGATCTTGGATATTTTCTACGATAAAGAAACGTTCTATCTGTCTGAAAATGGTGTTCAAACCGATTTGGTTGTAGGTCGTCTGAAAGGTGAAACTGCCAAAGTTGATATCTTGGATAAAGAAGGCAACGTCTTGGTTGCTAAAGGCAAACGTATTACCGCAAAAAATATCCGTGATATCAGTAATGCGGGATTGACCCGTTTGGATGTGGAGCCGGAAAGTCTGATTGGCAAAGCTTTGGCCGCGGATTTGATTGATCCTGAAACGGGTGAAGTATTGGCTGTGGCCAATGATGAAATCACTGAAGAATTATTGGCAAAATTTGATATTCATGGTGTAAAACAGCTTACTACGCTTTACATTAATGAATTGGATCAGGGTGGCTATATTTCCAATACCCTGCGTACGGATGAGACTGCTGATCAACAAGCAGCGCGTGTTGCGATTTACCGCATGATGCGCCCAGGCGAGCCGCCTACCGAGGAAGCAGTCGAGCAGTTGTTTAACCGCTTGTTCTTCAGTGAAGACAGCTACGATTTGTCTCGCGTAGGCCGTATGAAATTCAATACGCGTACTTATGAGCAAAAATTGTCTGAAGTACAACAGCAGTCTTGGTATGGCCGTTTGTTGAACGAAACTTTCGCAGGTGCTGCCGAAAAAGGCGGTTATGTTCTGAGCGTCGAAGATATTGTTGCCTCAATTGCTACTTTGGTTGAATTGCGTAACGGTCATGGTGAAGTGGATGATATTGACCACTTGGGTAACCGTCGCGTGCGTTCGGTAGGTGAGTTGACTGAAAACCAATTCCGCAGCGGTTTGGCTCGTGTGGAACGTGCCGTAAAAGAACGCCTGAATCAAGCGGAATCAGAAAACTTAATGCCACATGATTTGATTAATGCGAAACCTGTTTCTGCTGCCATTAAAGAATTCTTCGGCTCAAGCCAATTGAGTCAGTTTATGGATCAGACCAACCCCTTATCTGAAGTAACCCACAAGCGCCGTGTATCTGCGTTAGGCCCGGGTGGTTTGACTCGTGAACGTGCCGGTTTCGAGGTGCGAGACGTGCATCCGACTCACTATGGCCGCGTATGTCCGATTGAAACGCCTGAAGGTCCGAACATCGGTTTGATTAACTCATTGTCCGTTTATGCACGTACCAATGATTATGGTTTCTTGGAAACTCCTTACCGCCGTGTTATCGACGGCAAAGTAACCGAGGAAATCGATTACTTGTCTGCTATCGAAGAAGGTCGTTATGTGATTGCACAGGCGAATGCTGATTTGGACAAAGACGGTAATTTGATTGGTGATCTGGTAACTTGTCGTGAAAAAGGCGAAACCATTATGGCAACGCCTGACCGTGTGCAATATATGGACGTGGCAACCGGTCAAGTGGTATCCGTAGCGGCATCTCTGATTCCGTTCTTGGAGCACGATGATGCGAACCGTGCATTGATGGGTGCCAACATGCAACGTCAGGCCGTACCGTGCCTGCGTCCTGAAAAACCGATGGTTGGTACCGGTATTGAGCGTTCTGTTGCTGTTGACTCTGCTACTGCAATCGTTGCCCGCCGCGGTGGTGTGGTTGAGTATGTCGATGCCAACCGTGTTGTGATTCGTGTTCATGACGATGAAGCGACTGCTGGTGAAGTGGGTGTCGATATTTACAACTTGGTTAAATTCACTCGTTCCAACCAATCTACCAATATCAACCAACGTCCTGCCGTCAAAGCCGGCGACGTTTTGCAACGCGGCGATTTGATTGCTGACGGTGCATCTACCGATTTGGGTGAATTGGCTTTGGGTCAAAATATGACCATCGCCTTCATGCCATGGAACGGTTATAACTATGAAGACTCGATTCTGATTTCCGAAAAAGTAGCTGCAGACGACCGCTATACTTCGATTCACATTGAGGAATTGAATGTCGTTGCCCGCGACACCAAGCTGGGTGCGGAAGATATTACCCGCGATATTCCGAACTTGTCCGAGCGTATGCAAAACCGTTTGGACGAATCCGGTATCGTTTACATCGGTGCGGAAGTGGAAGCAGGCGATGTGTTGGTAGGTAAAGTAACACCTAAAGGCGAAACCCAACTGACTCCTGAAGAGAAACTGTTGCGCGCCATCTTCGGTGAAAAAGCATCCGACGTAAAAGACACTTCGTTGCGTATGCCTACCGGCATGAGCGGTACGGTTATCGACGTTCAAGTCTTTACCCGCGAAGGTATCCAACGCGACAAACGTGCCCAATCCATTATTGATTCCGAGCTGAAACGTTACCGTCAAGACTTGGGCGACCAGTTGCGTATTTTCGATAACGACGCATTCGACCGTATTGAGCGTATGATCGTTGGCCAAAAAGCCAACGGCGGTCCGATGAAGCTGGCTAAAGGCAGCGAAATTTCGACAGAATATCTGGCGGGCTTGCCTAGCAAACACGATTGGTTCGATATCCGTTTGGCTGATGAAGATTTGGCCAAACAATTAGAACTGATTAAATTGAGTCTGCAACAAAAACGCGAAGAAGCGGACGAGTTGTACGAAATCAAGAAGAAAAAACTGACTCAAGGCGACGAGTTGCAACCAGGCGTACAAAAAATGGTGAAAGTATTTATCGCCATCAAACGCCGTCTGCAAGCCGGTGACAAAATGGCGGGCCGCCACGGCAACAAAGGTGTGGTATCGCGCATTCTGCCTGTGGAAGACATGCCGTACATGGCGGACGGTCGTCCTGTGGACATCGTACTGAACCCGTTGGGCGTACCTTCCCGTATGAACATCGGTCAGATTTTGGAAGTTCACTTAGGTTGGGCAGCAAAAGGTATCGGCGAGCGTATCGACCGTATGCTGAAAGAACAACGCAAAGCCAGCGAGCTGCGCGAGTTCTTGAACAAACTCTACAACGGCAGCGGTAAGAAAGAAGATTTGGATGCCCTGACTGATGAAGAAATCATCGAACTGGCTTCCAATCTGCGTAAAGGCGCATCTTTCGCATCGCCGGTGTTTGACGGTGCGAAAGAATCCGAAATCCGCGAAATGCTGAATTTGGCTTATCCGAGCGATGATCCTGAAGTCGAAAAACTGGGCTTTAACGACAGCAAAACCCAAATCACACTGTATGACGGACGCTCTGGCGAGCCGTTTGACCGCAAGGTAACAGTAGGTGTGATGCACTATCTGAAACTGCACCACTTGGTTGACGAAAAAATGCACGCGCGTTCTACCGGTCCGTACAGTCTGGTTACTCAACAGCCTCTGGGCGGTAAAGCTCAGTTTGGTGGCCAACGTTTCGGTGAGATGGAGGTTTGGGCGCTGGAAGCATACGGCGCAGCCTACACACTGCAAGAGATGTTGACCGTGAAGTCCGACGACGTAACAGGCCGTACCAAAATGTACGAAAACATCGTCAAAGGCGAACACAAAATCGATGCCGGTATGCCTGAGTCCTTCAACGTATTGGTTAAAGAGATTCGCTCACTGGGCTTGGATATCGATTTGGAACGTTACTAAACAGAAGTTTTCAGACGACCTCTTTAGGTCGTCTGAAAAAGCGGTTGCAGAATAAGAATGAATGAATCGGAATCTGAACCTATCAGGTCGTCTGAAACCGCAACGTACCGTTTCCAATATCGAAAATCCGCCACGCGGTAAAAATACTTCCTTCAAGGAGCAAAAATGAATTTGTTGAACTTATTTAATCCGTTGCAAACTGCCGGCATGGAAGAAGAGTTTGATGCCATCAAAATCGGCATTGCTTCTCCCGAAACCATCCGCTCATGGTCTTACGGCGAAGTTAAAAAGCCTGAAACCATCAACTATCGTACGTTCAAACCTGAGCGTGATGGTCTGTTCTGCGCCAAAATCTTTGGTCCGGTCAAAGACTACGAATGCTTGTGCGGAAAATATAAACGCTTGAAATTTAAAGGTGTAACCTGTGAAAAATGTGGCGTAGAAGTGACTTTGTCCAAAGTACGCCGTGAACGCATGGGTCATATCGAATTGGCCGCACCTGTTGCACACATTTGGTTCTTGAAATCCCTGCCTTCTCGTTTGGGCATGGTGTTGGACATGACTTTGCGCGACATCGAGCGCGTATTGTACTTTGAAGCATTTGTTGTGACCGACCCCGGCATGACTCCGCTGCAACGCCGTCAATTGCTGACTGAAGATGACTACTACAACAAACTGGACGAATACGGCGACGATTTCGATGCCAAAATGGGTGCAGAAGGTATCCGCGAATTGTTGCGCACCTTGGATGTAGCAGGCGAAATCGAAATCCTGCGCCAAGAGCTTGAGTCGACCGGTTCAGATACCAAAATCAAAAAAATCGCCAAACGCTTGAAAGTGTTGGAAGCCTTCCACCGTTCCGGTATGAAACTGGAGTGGATGATTATGGACGTGCTGCCGGTATTGCCGCCTGATTTGCGTCCTTTGGTTCCGTTGGATGGCGGTCGTTTTGCCACTTCCGATTTGAACGATTTATACCGTCGCGTCATCAACCGTAACAACCGTCTGAAACGCCTGCTGGAACTGCACGCTCCTGACATCATCGTCCGCAACGAAAAACGTATGTTGCAAGAAGCGGTTGACTCGCTGTTGGATAACGGCCGTCGCGGTAAGGCCATGACCGGTGCCAACAAACGTCCGCTGAAATCATTGGCAGACATGATTAAAGGTAAGGGTGGTCGTTTCCGTCAAAACCTGCTGGGTAAACGTGTGGACTACTCCGGTCGTTCCGTGATTACCGTAGGTCCATACCTGCGTCTGCACCAATGCGGTTTGCCGAAAAAAATGGCTTTGGAACTGTTCAAACCGTTCATTTTCCATAAACTGGAAAAACAAGGTCTGGCCTCTACCGTTAAAGCAGCGAAAAAATTGGTAGAACAAGAAGTACCGGAAGTATGGGACATCTTGGAGGAAGTCATCCGCGAACATCCGATTATGCTGAACCGTGCGCCGACCCTGCACCGTTTAGGTATTCAAGCGTTTGAACCCATCCTGATTGAAGGTAAAGCCATTCAGCTGCATCCGTTGGTATGTGCCGCGTTTAACGCCGACTTTGACGGTGACCAAATGGCGGTACACGTTCCATTGAGCTTGGAAGCGCAAATGGAAGCGCGCACCTTGATGCTGGCTTCAAACAACGTATTGTCTCCTGCAAACGGCGAACCGATTATCGTACCTTCCCAAGACATCGTATTGGGCCTGTACTACATGACTCGCGACCGCATCAATGCTAAAGGTGAGGGTAGCCTGTTTGCTGATGTGAAAGAAGTGCATCGTGCATACCATACCAAACAGGTTGAGCTGGGTACGAAAATCACCGTACGTCTGCGTGAATGGGTGAAAAACGAAGCCGGTGAATTCGAGCCAGTCGTTACCCGTTACGAAACGACTGTCGGTCGTGCATTGTTGAGCGAAATCCTGCCTAAAGGCTTGCCTTTCGAGTACATCAACAAAGCGCTGAAGAAAAAAGAAATTTCCAAACTGATTAACGCATCGTTCCGCCTGTGCGGCTTGCGCGATACGGTTATTTTCGCCGACCACTTGATGTATACTGGTTTCGGATTCGCAGCCAAAGGCGGTATTTCCATTGCTGTTGACGACATGGAAATTCCGAAAGAAAAAGCAGCCTTGTTGGCTGAAGCCAATGCCGAGGTTAAAGAAATCGAAGACCAATACCGTCAAGGTTTGGTCACCAACGGTGAACGCTACAACAAAGTGGTGGATATTTGGGGTCGTGCCGGCGATAAAATCGCTAAAGCGATGATGGACAACTTGTCCAAGCAAAAAGTTATCGACCGTGATGGCAACGAAGTCGATCAAGAGTCATTTAACTCCATCTATATGATGGCAGACTCCGGTGCCCGTGGTTCTGCGGCTCAGATTAAACAGTTGTCTGGTATGCGTGGCTTGATGGCAAAACCAGACGGCTCGATTATTGAAACGCCGATTACCTCAAACTTCCGCGAAGGTCTGACTGTATTGCAATACTTTATTGCGACCCACGGTGCGCGTAAGGGTTTGGCGGATACCGCATTGAAAACCGCGAACTCCGGTTACCTGACCCGTCGTCTGGTAGACGTAACTCAAGACTTGGTCGTTGTTGAAGACGATTGTGGTACTTCAGACGGCTTTGTTATGAAAGCGGTCGTACAGGGCGGTGATGTGATTGAAGCATTGCGCGATCGTATTTTGGGTCGTGTTACCGCGTCTGACGTTGTCGATCCGTCAAGTGGCGAGACCTTGGTTGAAGCCGGTACGTTGTTGACGGAAAAACTGGTGGATATGATTGATCAATCCGGTGTGGATGAGGTCAAAGTCCGTACCCCGATTACTTGTAAAACCCGCCATGGCTTGTGTGCGCACTGTTACGGTCGCGACTTGGCACGCGGCAAACTGGTTAATGCCGGTGAAGCAGTTGGCGTGATTGCCGCTCAGTCTATCGGTGAACCGGGTACCCAGTTGACCATGCGTACGTTCCACATCGGTGGTGCGGCATCCCGTGCGGCAGCAGCCAGCCAAGTTGAAGCCAAATCCAACGGTACGGCACGATTCAGCAGCCAAATGCGTTATGTTGCCAACAATAAAGGCGAATTGGTTGTCATCGGTCGCTCTTGCGAAGTAGTTATCCATGATGACATCGGCCGTGAACGCGAACGCCACAAAGTGCCTTACGGTGCGATCTTGATGGTTCAAGATGGTGAAGCCATTAAAGCCGGTCAAACGTTGGCAACTTGGGATCCGCATACCCGTCCGATGATTACCGAACACGCAGGTTGGGTGAAATTCGAAAATGTTGAAGAGGGTGTAACCGTTGCCAAACAAACTGACGATGTAACCGGTTTGTCTACCTTGGTGGTTATCGACGGCAAGCGCCGTTCCGGCAGCGCATCCAAACTGCTTCGTCCTACTGTAAAATTGTTGGATGAAAACGGTCTGGAAATCTGTATTCCAGGTACCTCCACCCCGGTATCTATGGCATTCCCTGTGGGTGCAGTGATTACCGTGCGCGAGGGTCAGGAAGTCGGTAAAGGCGACGTATTGGCGCGTATCCCGCAAGCCTCTTCCAAAACCCGCGATATTACCGGTGGTCTGCCGCGCGTTGCCGAGCTGTTTGAAGCACGCGTGCCGAAAGATGCAGGTATGCTGGCAGAAATTACCGGTACCGTTTCATTCGGTAAAGAGACCAAAGGCAAACAGCGTCTGATTATCACTGATGTAGACGGCGTAGCATACGAGACTTTGATTTCCAAAGAGAAACAAATTCTGGTGCACGACGGTCAAGTGGTAAACCGCGGTGAAACCATCGTAGACGGAGCGGTAGATCCGCATGATATTCTGCGTCTGCAAGGTATCGAAGCACTGGCGCGTTATATCGTTCAAGAGGTGCAAGAGGTTTACCGTCTTCAAGGCGTGAAGATTTCCGATAAACACATCGAAGTCATCATCCGTCAGATGCTGCGCCGTGTGAATATTGTCGATTCAGGTGAAACCGAATTCATTACCGGTGAGCAAGTCGAACGCGGCGATGTCATGACCGCCAATGAAAAAGCTTTGGAAGAAGGCAAAGAACCGGCACGTTACGAAAATGTATTGTTGGGTATTACCAAAGCCTCCTTGTCAACCGACAGCTTTATTTCTGCCGCATCGTTCCAAGAAACGACCCGCGTTCTGACCGAAGCCGCCATTATGGGCAAGCAAGACGAGTTGCGCGGTCTGAAAGAGAACGTAATCGTAGGTCGTCTGATTCCTGCCGGTACCGGTTTGACCTACCACCGCAGCCGCCGCCAGCAATGGCAGGAAGCAGAGCAAGAAGCTTCCGAAATCGAAGCAACAGATGAATAATCCGTAGGATGTTTGTTTAAAAGAAAACCGCAAGGCAATATCACTTGCGGTTTTCTTTTTCAGACGACCTGTGTGGATTATAGTGGATTAACTTTAAACCAGTA
>NZ_KV789545.1:0-3885 GCF_001807625.1 Neisseria sp. HMSC03D10 | reverse complement strand
TGTCCTGATTTAAATTTAATCCACTATATCAATGCCGTTGTGAAAAGTACGGTAGGAAGGGTGGCTCTAATGGAGTTGCGAACTGACTTATTTTTGATAAAGGTCGTCTGAAATAGGGAGTGCAGAGTTTGAGAACTCTTTATCCATTTCAGACGACCTCAGTTGCTAAATAGTTCTTAGTAAATACAAAATACCAACTTTTCTCTACCGTTTGCTTGACTAAACTCTTGCAATAAAAATATAATTCCACTCTTGCCGACATGGTGTCGGCAAGTATTTAACTCAACAGGACGAGAAAATATGCCAACTATCAACCAATTGGTACGCAAAGGCCGTCAAAAGCCCGTGTACGTAAACAAAGTGCCTGCACTGGAAGCCTGCCCGCAAAAACGCGGCGTATGCACCCGTGTATACACGACTACCCCTAAAAAACCTAACTCTGCATTGCGTAAAGTATGTAAAGTTCGCCTGACCAACGGTTTTGAAGTCATTTCATACATCGGCGGTGAAGGCCACAACCTGCAAGAGCACAGCGTCGTACTGATTCGCGGCGGTCGTGTAAAAGACTTGCCGGGTGTACGTTACCACACTGTACGCGGTTCTTTGGATACTGCAGGTGTTAAAGACCGTAAACAAGCCCGTTCTAAATACGGTGCTAAGCGTCCTAAATAATTACAGGGACTTAAATAGGCACGTCGGCCGCCTAAGCTGAACAACGGCCGAGTAAGTGAATACTCTATTGGGTATTCATGGGAATTGACCCAACTGAATAGATTAAAGGAAATTAAAATGCCAAGACGTAGAGAAGTCCCCAAGCGCGATGTGTTGCCTGATCCTAAATTCGGCAGCGTCGAGCTGACTAAATTCATGAACGTATTGATGATTGACGGTAAAAAATCTGTTGCCGAGCGTATCGTTTACGGTGCATTGGAGCAAATCGAGAAAAAAACCGGCAAAGCAGCAATCGAAGTATTCAACGAAGCCATTGCAAACGCCAAACCTATCGTGGAAGTGAAAAGCCGCCGTGTAGGTGGTGCAAACTACCAAGTTCCTGTTGAGGTTCGTCCTTCACGCCGTCTGGCTCTTGCAATGCGCTGGGTTCGCGATGCGGCCCGCAAACGTGGTGAGAAATCCATGGACCTGCGTCTGGCAGGCGAGTTGATTGATGCGTCCGAAGGTCGCGGCGGTGCGTTGAAAAAACGTGAAGAAGTACACCGCATGGCTGAAGCCAACAAAGCATTCTCTCACTTCCGTTTCTAATTTTGAAAGGCTAATAAAATGGCTCGTAAGACCCCGATCAGCCTGTACCGCAACATCGGTATTTCCGCCCATATTGACGCGGGTAAAACCACTACTACAGAACGTATTTTGTTCTATACCGGTTTGACCCACAAATTGGGCGAGGTACATGATGGCGCGGCTACTACCGACTACATGGAACAAGAGCAAGAACGTGGTATTACCATTACCTCTGCTGCCGTTACTTCCTACTGGTCCGGTATGGCGAAACAATTCCCAGAACACCGCTTCAACATCATTGACACCCCGGGACACGTTGACTTTACTGTAGAGGTAGAGCGTTCTATGCGTGTATTGGATGGTGCGGTAATGGTTTACTGCGCGGTGGGTGGTGTTCAACCTCAATCTGAAACCGTATGGCGTCAAGCCAACAAATACCAAGTTCCACGCTTGGCGTTTGTAAATAAAATGGACCGTCAAGGTGCCAACTTCTTCCGCGTTGTCGAGCAAATGAAAACCCGTTTGCGCGCAAACCCAGTACCTATCGTTATTCCGGTAGGCGCAGAAGACAGTTTCACCGGTGTTGTTGACCTGCTGAAAATGAAATCCATCATCTGGAATGAAGCCGATAAAGGTACAACCTTTACCTATGGTGACATTCCTGCTGAATTGGTTGAAACTGCTGAAGAATGGCGTCAAAACATGATTGAAGCCGCAGCAGAAGCCAGCGAAGAATTGATGGACAAATACTTGGGCGGCGATGAGCTGACCGAGGAAGAAATCGTAGGCGCATTGCGTCAACGTACTTTGGCAGGCGAAATTCAGCCGATGTTGTGTGGTTCCGCATTTAAAAACAAAGGTGTTCAACGGATGTTGGACGCAGTTGTAGAATTGCTGCCTGCTCCTACCGATATTCCTCCGGTTCAAGGTGTTAACCCTAACACTGAAGAAGCCGACAGCCGCCAAGCCAGCGATGAAGAGAAATTCTCTGCATTAGCGTTCAAAATGTTGAACGACAAATACGTTGGTCAGCTGACTTTCATCCGCGTTTACTCCGGTGTCGTGAAATCCGGTGATACCGTATTGAACTCTGTAAAAGGTACTCGTGAACGTATCGGTCGTTTGGTACAAATGACTGCTGCAGACCGTACTGAAATCGAGGAAGTACGTGCTGGCGACATCGCAGCCGCTATCGGTCTGAAAGACGTTACTACCGGTGAAACCTTGTGTGCAGAAAGCGCGCCGATCATCTTGGAACGTATGGAATTCCCTGAGCCGGTAATCCATATTGCCGTTGAGCCGAAAACCAAAGCCGACCAAGAGAAAATGGGTATCGCCCTGAACCGTCTGGCTAAGGAAGACCCTTCTTTCCGTGTCCGTACAGACGAGGAATCCGGTCAAACCATTATTTCCGGTATGGGTGAGCTGCACTTGGAAATTATTGTTGACCGTATGAAACGCGAATTCGGCGTGGAAGCGAATATCGGTGCGCCTCAAGTGGCTTACCGCGAAACCATCCGCAAAGAAGTTGAAGCCGAATACAAACACGCCAAACAATCCGGTGGTAAAGGTCAATACGGTCACGTTGTGATCAAAATGGAACCTATGGAGCCGGGTGGTGCAGGCTACGAATTTATCGACGAAATTAAAGGTGGTGTGATTCCTCGCGAATTCATTCCGTCTGTCGATAAAGGTATCCGCGATACCCTGCCTAACGGTATCGTTGCAGGCTACCCAGTAGTTGACGTACGCGTACGTTTGATCTTCGGTTCTTCACACGATGTCGACTCCTCTCAACTGGCCTTCGAATTGGCTGCTTCACAAGCCTTCAAAGAAGGTATGCGTAAAGCCAATCCTGCTCTGCTTGAGCCAATCATGGCCGTTGAAGTGGAAACCCCTGAAGAATACATGGGTGACGTAATGGGCGACTTGAACCGTCGTCGCGGCGTCGTATTGGGTATGGATGATGACGGTATCGGCGGTAAAAAAGTCCGTGCCGAAGTACCTCTGGCAGAAATGTTCGGTTATTCGACCGACCTGCGTTCTGCAACCCAAGGCCGCGCTACTTACTCTATGGAGTTCAAGAAATATTCTGAAGCTCCTGCCCACATAGCTGCTGCTGTAACTGAAGCCCGTAAAGGCTAATCAGGCAAATAGGTCGTCTGAAAGGCTGAAATGATTTTTCAGACGGCCTCTGTTCTTTAATCGATCTTTAATGTAAAGGAATTAGCTCATGGCTAAGGAAAAATTTGAACGTAGCAAACCGCACGTAAACGTTGGCACCATCGGTCACGTTGACCATGGTAAAACCACCCTAACTGCTGCTTTGACTACTATTTTGGCTAAAAAATTCGGCGGTGCTGCAAAAGCTTACGACCAAATCGACAACGCTCCCGAAGAAAAAGCCCGCGGTATTACCATCAATACCTCACACGTAGAATACGAAACCGAAACCCGCCACTACGCACACGTAGACTGCCCGGGTCACGCCGACTACGTTAAAAACATGATTACCGGTGCCGCACAAATGGACGGCGCAATCTTGGTATGTTCTGCTGCCGACGGTCCTATGCCGCAAACCCGCGAACACATCCTGTTGGCCCGTCAAGTAGGTGTACCTTACATCATCGTGTTCATGAACAAATG
>NZ_KV789544.1:575-2393 GCF_001807625.1 Neisseria sp. HMSC03D10 | reverse complement strand
GTGTTGCACTTGAAATCCGAATCCAAGGACCTCTTGTTTATCTGCCGTTTGCGTGTCGATTATTTAACGCGCAACACTTCCAGCGTATTGGTCGAACCGGATTCGCGCATTTGCGAACCGCTGGTGATGATGTATTGGTCGCCGGAGCTTAAGATTTTATGTTCGACCAGCATGGCTTCCACTTCGTTCAGCGCGGTATCGTGGTCGGTGCTGGTCGCTAAAATCAGCGGGCGCACGCCGCGGTACATTGCCATACGGCGTTGGGCGGAAATGCTCGGGGTCAGTGCGAAAATCGGCAAGGTGATATTGTGGCGGCTGACTTCGAAGGCGGTCGAACCGCTTTCAGTCAGGGCGACGATGGCTTTGGCGTGAACCGCGCGCGCCACGCTGACCGCGCCGCCGGCAATCGCCAAGTTGGTGCTGACGGCTTCGGGATAATCGACCTGTTCGGCAACGCCGTTGAGCGAATCTTGTTCTTTTTCCGCAGCCGCACAAATAATCGCCATTTGGCTGACGGTTTCAAACGGATACGCGCCGACGGCAGTTTCGGCGGAACACATCACCGCATCGGTGCCGTCCAATACCGCGTTTGCCACGTCGCTGACTTCCGCGCGGGTCGGGACGGGGTTGGTGATCATGGATTCCATCATTTGGGTTGCCGTAATGCTGAAGCGGCGCAACTCGCGTGCACGGCGGATCATGCGTTTTTGCAGGGCGGGGACGGCTGCGTGTCCGACTTCGACCGCCAAGTCGCCGCGCGCCACCATGATACCGTCGCTGGCGAGGATGATTTCGTCCAAGTTTTCAATCGCTTCCACACGTTCGATTTTGGAAACCAAACCGGGGCGAACGGCAGTACTGCCTTTCATTTCTTCTTCGACTTTGGCGCGGGCAGTGTGCAAATCTTCGGCGGATTTCACAAAGCTGATGGCGAGGTAGTCGCAACCGATGGCAATCGCGGTTTTCAGGTCGCGGAAGTCTTTCTCGGTCAACGCGCCTGCGGACAAACCGCCGCCGCGTTTATTGATGCCTTTGTTGCTTTTCAACACATGGCTGTTTTCAACTTTAGTAACAATCTTACTGCCTTCAACGGATTCCACAGTCAAAGTCAGCAAACCGTCGTCCAACCACAAAACATCGCCCGCAACGACATCATTAGGCAGATCGCGGTAGTCCAAACCGACCGCGTCGCGCGTGCCTTCGCCTTCGAGTGCGGCATCAAGAACCAGCGTTTCGCCTTTGTTCAATTCGATGCTGCCGCCGGCGATTTTGCCGACGCGGATTTTCGGACCTTGCAAGTCGGCAAGGATGGCGATTTCCTGTCCCGCGCGTTTTGCCGCTTCACGCACGATGCGGGCGTTTTCCTGATGGAATTCAGGCGTGCCGTGGCTGAAGTTGAAACGGACGACATTCAGACCGCCTACACGGATCATGTCTTCCAACAACTGGACATTGTTGCTGCCCGGCCCCAACGTAGCGACGATTTTGGTGTTGTGGCTGATGCGGGTTACATCGCGTTTTGCATTACTCATGTGAAGCGTCCTTTCGGTCAATCCGTTGATAAATGGCATACGGCTTTGTTGGAAAATTACAAAGTAGCGTCCTAACGTCGTCTGAAACTGTAAATCTAAAACTTACGTCGAGACATCGAAGCCGTAAATCATGATGCAAATTAATATTTTGGGATTTTACTCTCAAAGTTAAATGATTGGTGGAAAATTACAGGATTTTATGACTTAGGCTAAATTTGGCAGGCTTATACGGATTCTGGAAAACATCATTGCTAAAACTGATTAACTGCCAACTGGCCGAAAAAAA
>NZ_KV789544.1:0-555 GCF_001807625.1 Neisseria sp. HMSC03D10 | reverse complement strand
AGCAAACAACGTCAAATTGAAAGCCAACTGGCCAAGTGTGTCTGTTGCTGCCCAAAAGACGACCCAGATGACTGATTATCGGGTGTCCGAGGAGGATTAAGAGGGTATTTGGGTAGAATAAGTGGATATTTGTAACGGAAATAGCCAAAGACCTGTGTTTGGGTTTCAGCTGTCGGGAGAAGGGCTTTTTGCAAAGGTCTCAGGTCGTCTGAAACTGGTTTTCAGGCAGCCTTGTACGTTTGGAATACTGTTAAACCTAAAACGGAGACCTTTGCAAAATAGTCTGTTAACGAAATCTGACGCATAAAAATACGCTAAAAAATTTTCAATTGATTATAAAGCCTTTCTGATATTGAAAAAAGTAGGAGAAATCAGGGAGGTTCTTCATTTTCAAAATGGTATTGAGTATAAAATTTTAATAACTCTCCGGATTGCCTTTTAGGCAGCAACAGACACACTTAGCCAGTTGGCTTTCAATTTGACGTTGTTTGCTGCGACGATCTGAATAATGGTGGCGTCAACGGGCGGATGCTTTCTCTACTTTTAGGTTTTTTT
>NZ_KV789543.1:11250-19579 GCF_001807625.1 Neisseria sp. HMSC03D10 | reverse complement strand
TTGAAATCCGAATCCAAGGTCGTCTGAAAACTAGATTCCCAAGTTTTCAGACGACCTTATATATTGCTCCCCAAAAAGAGATGCTTAACAATACTTCTCTATCTGCGTATCACGCCCAAGTCGGCGGTTTACGGTTTACGGTATCGGATTGCGTGGGATAACCATTCTTCAATCTCTATCCACATGGCTCCTCCCATTTACAGCAAACCGGGCTGACCCAATGCGGGGTCGGTCGCGCGGGCGGCTTGTGCGTCTTCAACGGTCAGCCCCAAGGCTTTCGCCACGCCTTCACCGTAGGCGGGGTCGCAACGGTGGCAGTTGCGGATGTGGCGGTATTTGATGAAGTCGGGCGCGTCGCCCATGGCTGCGGCGGTGTTGTCGAACAAAGCCTGTTTCTGCGCGTCGTTCATCAGGTTAAACAAGGCGCGCGGTTGGCTGAAATAGTCGTCATCGTCTTGGCGGTAGTCCCAGTGCGCCGCGTCGCCGTTGATTTTCAAAGGCGGTTCGGCAAAGTCAGGCTGTTGCTGCCATTGGCCGAAGCTGTTGGGTTCGTAGTGCGGCAGGCTGCCGTAGTTGCCGTCGACGCGGCCTTGGCCATCGCGCTGGTTGCTGTGAACGGGACAACGCGGACGGTTGACGGGGATTTGGCGGAAGTTTACGCCCAGGCGGTAGCGTTGCGCGTCGGCGTAATTGAACAAACGGGCTTGCAGCATTTTGTCGGGGCTGGCGCCGATGCCGGGCACAAGGTTGCTCGGGGCGAAGGCGGATTGTTCCACATCGGCGAAGAAGTTTTCGGGATTGCGGTTCAACTCGAATTCGCCCACTTCGATCAACGGATAGTCTTTTTTCGGCCAAACTTTGGTCAGGTCGAAGGGATGATACGGCACTTTTTCCGCATCGGCTTCAGGCATGACTTGGATGTACATCGTCCATTTCGGAAACTCGCCGCGTTCAATGGCTTCGTACAGGTCGCGCTGGTGGCTTTCGCGGTCGTCGGCGATGATTTTTGCAGCCTCTTCGTTGGTCAGGTTTTTAATGCCTTGCTGACTGCGGAAATGGAATTTCACCCAAAAACGCTCGCCCGCTTCGTTCCAAAAGCTGTAAGTATGCGAACCGAAGCCGTGCATATGGCGGTAGCTGGCGGGGATGCCGCGGTCGCTCATGACGATGGTAACTTGGTGCAGGGCTTCGGGCAGCAGCGTCCAGAAGTCCCAGTTGTTCGTAGCGGAGCGCATATTGGTGCGCGGGTCGCGTTTGACCGCCTTGTTCAGGTCGGGGAATTTGCGCGGGTCGCGCAGGAAGAACACAGGCGTGTTGTTGCCGACCATATCCCAGTTGCCTTCTTCGGTATAGAACTTCAACGCAAAGCCGCGGATGTCGCGTTCCGCATCGGCTGCGCCGCGCTCGCCCGCCACGGTGGTGAAACGGGCGAACATCTCAGTTTGCTTGCCGACTTCGCTGAAGATTTTGGCGCGGGTGTATTTTGTGATGTCGTGTGTTACGGTAAACGTACCGAACGCGCCCGAACCTTTGGCGTGCATACGGCGTTCGGGGATGACTTCGCGCACGAAGTCGGCGAGTTTTTCATTCAGCCACAAATCCTGCGCCAGCAACGGGCCGCGCGGACCAGCCGTCAGGCTGTTTTGATTGTCGGCAACGGGCGCGCCGTTGTTCATGGTCAGGTAGGTTACGGGACATTTAGAGACAGTCATAATAATTTCCTTTGTGAAATGGTCAGTGGTTTATAAAACGATTTGCCGAAAAGCATATTCGTAGCCTGTTTCTTGGCATTCATAAATTTCTTGTATCGACATTTATTTTTCCTTTTAATTAAACTATGAATAGGACTATACAGAAAGATTTTGCCTATTGGAACTATGACTTCAATTTAATATTGTTATTATTAATTGAGATTTTATTTTTGTTAGATTTTTATTATCGAATAAATTAAACAAAAAGGTCGTCTGAAACTGTTTTCAGACGACCTTTTTGTATCTCCGTTCGCATTAAAGCTTGCGCATCATCATCATGAAATATGCGCCGCCTATGAGCGTGGCCATCATTCCGGCGGGGACTTCGTAAGGGAACATTACCTGCCTGCCCAGCCAGTCGGCCGTCATCATAACCGATGCACCGATGAGTGCGGCGGCGGCAAGTTGCTGTTTGGGCAGGCGTGCGCCGAGCATACGGGCCAGATGCGGCGCAAGCAGTCCGACGAAGCTCAAGGGGCCGATAAGCAGGGTAGATAAGGCGGTTAACGCTGCGCTTGAGACGATCAGCACCAGCCGTGCAAGGGAGACGTTGATGCCGACAGAGCGGGCGATTGTCGCGTTCAGACTGAGCAGTCCGAGCCAGCGTTGCAGCGGGAGGATGAGGAGGAGCGAGGCGACGGCGAGGAGGCCGACGGTAAGGGCGGATTCGGGCGTTGCCTGATAGGTCGAACCTGACATCCACAATAAAAGCAGTTGTACGCGGAAATCGCCGCTTGCCGTCCAAATGCGGATGGCGGCATCGGCGAGTGCGGCCAGTGCCATGCCGGTAAGCAGGATTTTTTCGGGGGTAAATCCGTTTTTGCGGTTGAACAGCATCAACAGCCCCAAGGATACGAGAGCGGAAACGATGCCTGTCAGCCAAAACCAGCTGCTGCCCGAGGTAATGCCGAACAGCATCACTACCGCCATCGCGCCGAATGCCGTTCCGGAGCTGATGCCCAAGAGTTCGGGTCCCGCCATCGGGTTTTGCGTCAGCCTTTGCAGTATGACGCCGGTCAACGCGAGCATGGTGCCGGTGGCGGCGGCGAGCAGCACGCGCGGGTAGCGGAATACGAAATATTCCGGGTCTATGGTCAGGCGCAGGGTTTCGTCATAGCGTCCGACCGTAAACGCCAATACCGATACGGCGACGGCGATAAGCGGCAGAAAACGCAAGAGGCGCGGGACGTGCGGCGCGGCGGTTGAAATATCGGAGGTCGTCTGAAACGAAGGACGCGGAGGTGCTTTCGCCGTCAGCCACAACAAAAGCGGCGCGCCGACGAGGGCAGTTACAGCGCCGGCGGGCAGATCGGTGCCGCGGTAGTGTTTCAGCAGCATCAGGCCGTTGTCCGTCAGCATCAAAAGCAGTGCGCCGATGATGAAGGAACAGATCAGGCGCATGGGCAGTGTGCGCACGCCCGTCTGCCGTACCAGCGTCGCCGCCGCCAATCCGACAAAGCCCATCATGCCGACAAAGCCGACCACGCCCGCACTCAAAAATGCAGCAACCGCCAAAGACAGCAGGCGGATTTTCTTCACCGGTATGCCTGCCGATTCCGCCTGCGTGTCGCCCAGGCTCATGATGTTTAACGGTTTGATTAAAAAGGCGGTAAGTATGGCAGCAACGGCAATCCACCACAAAAGCCCCAACGTATCGCGCCAACTGTCCTGCACCAGGGAGCCGCTGCCCCACTGCATCACGCCGCGCGTCTCTTCGCTGAAAAACAGCATCACGATACCGGTGAGGGAACCCAGATACAGGCTGACCACCAAACCCGCCAGCACGACGCTGAGCGGTTGCAGGGCGCGCCGTGCCGACAGCCGCAATACCGCGCCCAAAGCCGCCGCTGCGCCGGCAAACGCCACGGCGGACGTGCCGTAGGAGAGGAAGGAGGGGGCGAATACGGTTGCCGCCACCAGTGCCGTCTGTGCGCCGCTGCTGACTGCCAGCGTGCCGTCAGAGGCGAGCGGATTGCGCATCAGCTGCTGCATCAGCATGGTTGCCGCCGCCGTACTGCCGCCGGCGAGCAGCGCCATCGCCATACGCGGCAGGGTATTGTTCTGCACCATCAGTGCGTCCAGGGGTAGGGTGTCGGGGCGGTCGAAAATCCGCAGCCACGGCAGCGTCCATTCCAGCTTCAAGATCCAAAACGCCGTCAGCGCGCACGATATTGCCAACGCGGCGGCAAGGATAGGCAGGGGTCGTCTGAAAATCTTTACCATGCGACTTCCTTTTGTGCGGACGGGTTTTCAGACGACATCGAACGCATCAGTTGCAAAGTGAAACGCTGCATGGACGGCAGCGCGCCGTAGCTCCACGACGGCTCGAAGATGCGGCGGTTTGCAGGGCGGCTGAACGGCAGGCGTTGCCAAAGCGCGCTTTTTTCGAGCGTTGCACGTGTATTTTGAGGATGCGGTTTGACGATGATCAGCAGCGTGTCCGGCGGCAGCTTTGCTAAATCTAAAAGCGTGATGTTTTCGAAACCCCATTCGTTGCTTTTGCCCGTCCAGGCATTGTTCAGCTCCAATTTGTCGAACACGGCCTGAAACAGCGAAGTCTTGCCGTAAATCCGCAAATGCCGCCCGTCGGCAAACTGCACCACCGCAAACGGGCGGCCGCGATATGCCGAAAGCGCGGGTTTGGCGCGGGCAAACAGGTTTTCCGTACCGGCAATCAGCTTTTCGGCAGCGGCAGGGTCGCCGATGATTTTACCCAGCCTGCGCGTGGCTTCGACCGTGTGGGCATATTCGATGCCTTTTGCCGTGCCGAAATCCACTTCGCGTACCGGGGCGATTTTTTCAAACTGGGACTTGGCGGCGGCATACCAGGAAGATTGCACGAAAAAATCAGGCTTTATCTGATACAGCCGCTCCAAATTCGGCTGGAAGCGCAGCCCCGCTTCCTTGACGGCAGCGGGCAGCGGCGGATGGTTCACCCAGGTATCGTACACGCGGCGGTCGGCGACGCTGACGGGCGGATGCCCCATCGCCGTCAGTGTTTCGGCGACCGTCCAGTCCGAAGTCGCCACGCGCGGTGCGGCGGGTGCAGGCAGGGAAAACAGGAGGGCGGCGGTAAAAAACAGCCGTGCGGCAAGGCGGGGAATGTCGTCTGAAAAGCGGTGGGACATCGGCTTGGAAGGTCTTTCGGTTTTTGAATAAAGGGTCGTCTGAAACATATCGGAACAGGTATTCCACAATGGTCTGCAATGTCATCCGGTTTGGATTCGGGCGGCGGATTTTATGGTGGTCGGAGCTTATGCGGCGGGACGGCTTGCCTGCGTCAAGGCAATGCCACGGGGCGGCCGTTTTCAGGATGGGCGATGATGTTCATATCGACGCTGTAAATGTCTTTCAACACTTCTGCGGTCATGATGTCGGCGGGTTTGCCCGTTTTTAATAGCCGTCCCTGTTTGAGCGCGACCAGTTCATCGCAATACTGCGCCGCCAGATTAATGTCGTGGATGACGATGATGACGCCCAAACCCAAATCGCGAGACAGCTTGCGCACCAGTGCCATCACGTCGATTTGGTGGGCGATGTCCAAAGCGGCAAGCGGTTCGTCCAGCAGCAAAAAGCGGCTTTGCTGCGCCAGGCACATCGCCAGCCAGACGCGCGAACGTTCGCCACCCGAAAGCGTATCGACGATTTGATCGGCAAATTTTTCCGTATGCGTCAGCCGCAACGCCTGTTCCACCGCCTGTCTGTCCGCATCGTTCGTGCGCCCTAAAAGCCCGCTCCAGGCATAACGCCCCATCATAACCAGCTCGCGCGCGGTCAGCGCGGTGGCGGCGGGCAGGTGCTGCGGAAGATAGGCGACTTCTTTGGCGTATGCGCGGGCGGAATAGGCGCGTATTTCTTTGTCGTTCAGCAATATCCTGCCGCCTGCTGGTTCATGCTGGCGGGTGAGCAGTTTCAACAGCGTGGACTTGCCCGAGCCGTTATGGCCGATGAGGCCGTACACGCGGTTAGGGAAAAAGTTGACGCTGATGTCGTGCAGCAGCGAGCGACCGGGTATGGCGAAGGTGGCGTTTTGGATTTGGAACACGTTTCAGACGACCTTTTGGTGGGTTTGACGTTATTCGGAGAAAGCGGCGGAGCGGCAAAACCCATTGCCCGTTGTCGGTGCCGATGCCGCAAAGGCGGAGTTTTACGGCGGTTGTCCGAAAGCGTAAGGCAAAGTCGGACGCCTCAGGCTCCAAGGTCGTCTGAAAACGTTTCAGACGACCTTTGGACCGTTGGAGGCCGTTTGCCGCCCGTCCCTTAAAAATCGACCGAAGCCGACAGGGTGAAGCTGCGCGGTGCGCCGGCGTTCAGGTAGCCGTTGTTAGGGTATCCGCCGACGGATGCCCAGTATTTCTTGTTGGCAACATTATCGAGGCGGGCGCGGAAGGTGGCTTCGTGCTTGCCGATTTGGGTGCGGTAGCGCGCGCCAAGGTCGAAGCGCGTCCAGCCGCCGACTTTAAGCGTATTGGCTGCATCGGCGTAGGAAGAACCGGTGTAAACCATGCGTCCGTCAAATGCCAAACCCTGCACTTTCGGCACTTCCCATTCCAAGCCGATGTTGGCCTGGGTTTTGGCCACACCGATGGTGCGTTTGCCGTCGGTCGAGGACGAGCCGGTGGATTTCTGTTTGGCATCGAGCAGGGTTACGCCGCCCAAGAGTTTCACGCCCGGGGCAACTTCCCCGTAAACGGTGATTTCCACGCCCCGGTGGCGGTCTTTGCCTTCGGAGGTGAAGCGGGCGGTGTTGCCGCTTTCGGCAACGTAAAGCGAACGCGGTTTGTCGGTGTGGAACAGGGCCAATCCTGCGCCGAAGCCGTTGGTTTCAAATTTCGTGCCGATTTCTTTTTGTTTGGAAACATAGGGTTTGAGCGATTCGCCGGCATTGCTGACGGCGTAGGCCCGGCCGTTGATGGAGGCAGTCGAGCCTGCGGTCGCGCCTTGTCCCAGGCTTTCGATGTAGTTGCCGTACACCGACCAATTCGGCGTGATGCGGTACACCGCGCCGACGGCGGGACTGAGGCGCGATTTTTTGTAATTTTCGGTTTGCGCGCCCGTATTATAGGCGTAAGCCTTGTTATGCACCTGCTGCCAGCGCGCTCCAAGCATGAATTGCAGGCGTTTGTCCCAAAGGCTGAAGGTGTCGCCCAAGGCGAAGCTGGTCAGACGTGTTTTGCCGGTAACGGCAGGATTGCCTATGTCGTTGCCCGAATACAGCGGGTCGGCGGCTGCGGGTTGCGGATAGCGGGACGGGTTGTAGAGGTTGGTCGTATATTGGTTGCCCCAATCCATGATGTAAGCGTTTTTGCGCGAGGATTGGAAACGGTTGGCGGCGGCGGTCCATTCGTGCTCTACCGCGCCCGTATTGAATTTGCCGCGCAAACCGATTTCGCCCGTGTCGATTTTATCCTTACGCGCGTTGTCGAAGCGGTAAATCGATCCGTCGCCGTTGACATTGCGGACAGTCAGGTTTGCCAGAGAATTGTTTTCCTTGCTGCGGCGGAAGCCATAGGCGGCGTAGGCAGTCAGGTTGTCGTTGAAATCGTATTCGCCACGCATTGTGCCGAACCAGTCGCGCTCGTTGGAATACGTCCAGGGCTGCGCCCAGTTGGACGAAGCATCAGGCGCGGCCGGCACGGCGGTCATGCCTGACAGGGTAACATTGGTACGCGTGGCTTTGAGCTTGTTGTCCTGCCAGCCCAAATCGGCGGACAGGCGGGCATTTTCATTGCGCCAGTCTAGGCCGACATTGACCAGGCTGAGTTTGGACTTTTCGTCGTCTATTGCGGTTTTGCCGTTATGGTGCGCCGCATTGACGCGCACGCCGAATTCCTGATTTTGTCCGAAACGGCGCGCCACGTCCGCCGCCAAACCACCGCGTTTTCCCGCGCCGTAATTGGCAGTCAGCCGGTTCAATCCTTCATTGGACGCGCGTTTGGGCAATACGGATACCGTGCCGCCGATATTGTTGCCGCCCGGCGCCATGCCGTTTAAGAAGGCGGATGCGCCGCGCTGGACTTCCACGCGTTCGAAAAGCTCAGTGGCGATGTATTGGCGCGGCAGGATGCCGTAAAGGCCGTTGTACATGGTATCGTCCGATTCGGCGGCAAAGCCGCGTATGAAATACGCTTCCTGAAAATTGCCGTAACCGCGCGCAACGCGGACGGTCGGGTCGTTTTGCAGTACGTCGCCGACGCTGCGCGCATGTTTGTCCTGAATCAGCCTATTGGTGTAAGCAGTATTGGAGAACGGCGATTCTAGGTTTTTTTTATTGCCCAAAATACCCACGCGGCTGCCGCGCGCCACCTGTCCGCCCTTAAATGCAGGAATCAAACCGCCCTTGGATGCGTCCGCGCTGGCGGTTACGGTGATGGTTTCAAGTTCGGCGGTTTCTCGGACTTGGGGTTCGTCTGAGGCAAATGCCGCCGAAACGGCAAGGAGGGAGAGGCTGAGGATGCTGAGTCTGGAAGCGGGCTTAATCATTTGTATTTTCTTTCAAAAGTCGGTCGTAACGGTTAATTCTAAAAGAAAATTAATTTCATTTCAAAAAATATAGTGGATTAAATTTAAATCAGGAC
>NZ_KV789543.1:0-11230 GCF_001807625.1 Neisseria sp. HMSC03D10 | reverse complement strand
GCGAGGCAACGCCGTACTGGTTTAAAGTTAATTCACTATAAATGATAAAAGGTCGTCTGAAACCGTTTTCAGACGACCTTTTGACTGAATGGCTGTCAACTTTACCGTTTACGCCGCGTCGTACAAACCGCGCACCACCCTGCCGATGGCGGCGATGCCTTTTTCCAGCGTTTCCGCGTCCTGCGCGATGCTCATGCGGATGCACTCGCGGGCGTGCGGGTAATCCTGCGTGTCGATGCCGACGAAGAAATGTTCGCCCGGAATAATCAGCGTGCCTTCGGCTTTGAGCATTTCGTACAGGGTTTGCGACGAAACGGGCAGGTTTTCAAACCAGAGCCACAGAAAAATCGCGCCTTCGGGCTTGTGGATTTTCAGCGGATACGCGCCCAGCTCACGCTTGAGCAGCGAGACGGCGGTTTGCGCCTGATTGCGGTAAAACGGCCGGATGACGTCGTCTGAAAGCTGTTTCAGACGACCGTCCTGCAACAGCGGCGTTACGATGGCTGCGCCGAAGCGGGTGGGCGACAGGTTCACAATCGCGTTCAGGCTGCTGACGGCTTTGACGACTTCGGGCGCAGCGACGATGATGCCGGTGCGCACGCCCGGCAGGCCGACTTTGGAAAGGCTGAAGCAAAGGATGATGTTTTCGTGCCAATTCAGCGTCACGTCGCTGTAAATGATGTTGGGGAACGGCATTCCGTAGGCGTTGTCGATAATCAGCGGAATGCCGTGTTCTTGCGCCAAAGCGTCCAGCCGCGCCATTTCGCCGTCGGTCAACACATTGCCGGTCGGGTTAGTCGGGCGCGAACAGCAAATCGCGCCGATTTTGCCCGCTTTGAGTTCAGGCAGGCTTTCCAGCGCGTCAAAGTCCACGTGGTATTTGAAGAAGCCTTCTTCGCCTTCGTGTTCGACAGCTTCGATTTTCGGTTTGACGGAAACGAAGTGCTGCCCTTCGACATGCACGTCGGCATAGCCGATGTATTCGGGCGCGAGTGGCAGCAGGATGGCTTTCTCTACGGAAAGGTCGTCTGAAACCTTAAATTTGCCGCCGAAGAGGTTGAAAAGATAGAAAAACGCGTTCTGTGAACCGTTAGTCAACGCGATATTGTCAGCGGTCAGGTGCCAGCCGTATTCGCGGTTGAGGAAGGCGGTCAACGCGTCAATCAGCGCGGCATCGCCTTGGGGATTGGAGTAGTTGCCGATGTTCTCGACGGCGTGTTCCGCCGCCAGCTTTGAAAATACGTCGGTGAACACGGAGTTGACTTCGGAGATCCGCGCCGGATTGCCGCCGCCGAGCATGTTGACGGGCTTGTCGCTTTTGAGCGCGTCGCCGAGGTCGTCCATAAGTTGCAGGATGCCGCTGTGTTGCGTGAATTTTTCGCCGAATGCCGAGAACTGCATGATGACTCCGTGTAAATATGATTGGCGGGGATTATATCAGCTTGATATGGAGGGAGGCTTTCTGCCAGCCTGAAAACGGGTTTCAGACGACCTTTGATATTTAGGAAGATGTTCCGCCCGTCCATTCGGGTACGGCGCCGGTGTCGAAACCTAAAAGTGAAAGCGCGTGGGCGGTGCTGTGGGTGATGATGTCGTCTATGGTTTGCGGCTGCTGGTAGAGGGCGGGGGTAGGCGGGAAGACGATGCCGCCCATTTCGGTAACGCGGCGCATATTGTCCAGATGGGCAAGGTTGAGCGGGGCTTCGCGCACCATCAGCACAAGGCGGCGGCGCTCTTTCAGGACCACGTCCGCCGCGCGTGTCAGCAGGTTGTCGCCGAAGCCGTTTGCAACCGCAGCCAGCGTGCGCATCGAACAAGGGGCAATCAGCATCCCGTCGGTTTTAAACGAACCGCTGGCGATGGCGGAACCTATATGGTTTATCGGATGGACGACATCGGCAAGGCGGTAGAGTTCGTCTTTTTCATACGGCGTTTCCAGCGCGCGCGTCATTTCCGCGCTTTTGGATACCACCAGATGCGTTTCGACATCGTGTGCGCGCAAAAGCGCCAAGGCCTTGATGCCGTATTGGAAACCGCTGGCTCCGCTGATGCCGATAATCAAACGTCGGGTCATGAAAGTCTCTCGTAAAAACGTATTTGGGTAACATTATAAAGCAGGTCGTCTTGACAGGCAGGTTTCATATTTTGAACAGCGGCTGTTTGACTGAAAGCAAGGGTAGGGGAGGCGGTTCGGCAGAAGCAGCCGAAATATGTTATAAATAAGCCCTTCTACCGACCTCAAATTGGAGCATACGACATGGAATTGGTATTTATCCGCCACGGACAAAGCGAATGGAACGCGAAAAACCTGTTTACAGGCTGGCGCGACGTGAAACTGAGCGAGCAGGGGCTTGCCGAAGCTGCCGCCGCCGGTAAAAAACTGAAGGAAAAAGGCTACGAGTTTGACATCGCCTTCACTTCCGTTCTGACCCGCGCGATTAAAACCTGCAACATCGTTTTGGAAGAATCCGACCAACTGTTCGTGCCGCAAATCAAAAGCTGGAGGCTGAACGAACGCCACTACGGCCAACTGCAAGGTTTGGACAAAAAACAAACCGCCGAAAAATACGGCGACGAGCAAGTCCACATCTGGCGCCGCAGCTACGACACCCTGCCGCCGCTGCTCGATCCGAAAGACCCGTTCTCCGCGCACAACGACCGCCGCTATGCCAACCTGCCCGCCGATGTTATCCCCGACGGCGAAAACCTGAAAGTTACTTTGGAGCGCGTATTGCCGTTCTGGGAAGACCAAATCGCCCCCGCGCTTCTGAGCGGCAAACGCGTCTTGGTCGCCGCCCACGGCAACTCCCTGCGCGCATTGGCCAAACACATCGAAGGCATTTCCGACGAAGACATCATGGGCTTGGAAATCCCGACCGGTCAGCCGCTGGTGTACAAATTGGACGACAATTTGAAAGTGGTTGAAAAATTCTATCTGTAAGCTTTGCGGATAATAAAAAGGTCGTCTGAAACCCTGATTTGTGGTTTCAGACGGCCTTTCTTGTCTGAATACGCGTAGAAAGCCTATTGGGCGGTAAAGGTCGTCTGAAAAGTCTGTCCGCCTATGGTGATGTCGGCGATGTAGTCGCGTCTGCCTTCGACGCAGACGGGCAGGTGGATTTGGTGCGCTTGCCAAGTGCGCGGGGATTGTTGTTGGAGCATATAGCGGTTGAAGCCCATGTCCATGTCTTTCATGCTGAAGCTGATGCTGACTTGTTGTGTTTCGGCTGGGGCGTTTTCGACGGTGATGTCGAAGGCGGAGCGGTGGCTGATGGGGGTGGAGCGGACGTGCGAGCCGTCGGGCAGGATGCAGCCTTTGATGAGGTTGCACTCGGCGGCGCGGGCTTGGGGTTGTTGTTTCTGCCACCAGTTCAGCAGCAGGAGTTTGGCGGCGGCGAAGAGGATGAGGAGGACGCCTGCGAGGAGGAGTTTGCGGTTTTTGTCCATTTCAGACGACCTCGGTGTCATTGTCGGACAGGACGGCGTGTGCGCCTGTCGAGAGCCAGCGGTCGCGGTAGCTTGAAACCAGTGTTTCGGGCGCGGCGACAACCAGCGGAACAGATACGCCTTGTTCCAATATTTCAAGCACTTGCCGTGCGCTTGCGTCGTCGTTGACTTGCCAAACGACGACGTCGGCATCTTGTACGCGCTGCCATTGTTCGCGGGTGTGTATCGATACCCAAACGCTTTGGGCTTGGGGCAGTTTGCCGAGCTTGTGCAGTTCGGTTTCTGAGATGAGGATGTTGGCGTGGTGCGGTTCGGCTAGGGAGTAGGGGGCGACGCGGTATTCGCCGGTACTGTTTTGTCCGTGCAAACCGGTTTTCAGACGACCTTTAAGTTGGCGCGGGACGGAGAGGGCGCGCAGTAGCGGACCGTTGGCGGGCAGCATGGGGGCGACGTTGAAATCGCCCGCTTTTTGCCACGACCATGCCTGTCCTTCGCGGGATTGGGGTTCGCCCGTCCATTGGTCGGGGTTTACCCATAGAAATTTCAGGCAGACGCGGGCGTGTTCGTAGGAATGGATTTTGGTCAGCCAAGGTGTGGCGGCTAGGATGCGGATGCCGAGTTCTTCTTCAAACTCGCGTTGCAGGGCTTGGAAGTCGGTTTCGCCCGCTTCGACTTTGCCGCCGGCAAATTCCCAATATCCGGCATAGGGCTTGCCTTCGGGGCGGGAACTGAGCAGGTAGTCGCCGTCTTGGTTGAGCAGGATGCCGGCAACGACGCGGATAAGGGGGCGGGTGTCTTGGGTCATGGGAATAGGGAGAAGGGTCGTCTGAAAATTCGGAAAGGTCGGATTTGGGAATCCGACCTGCCAATGGGGGCTGTCTTATTTTTCGGCAACGACAAATGCCAACACGGTATCTTCTTCGTCGCTCATGCTGAGGCTGACGCGGCTGATGCCTTGTTCTTCCAGCCATTTGGATAGGGCGGGGGCGTAGAAGAATTCGGGTTTGCCCAATGCGTCATGCCCGATGCCGATGTTGCGGAAGGAAACCGCGCCGCGTATGCCCGTGCCGACGGCTTTGGCGAAGGCTTCTTTGGCGGCAAAGCGTTTGGCGAGGTAGTTGACGGGCTTGCCCGCTTGCGGGAATTCGAGCAGTTCTTCGGGGGTGAGGATGCGCTCGGCAAACGCCTGTCCGAACTTTTTGCTCAGGCGGATGATGCGTTTGAGGGAAACGATGTCTGTGCCTATGCCGTAAATCATGCGGTGGTCTCCTTGTTGAGAGAAGGTCGTCTGAAAAGGTGGGTGTTGCCGCATCAAGGCAGCAGTCTTGCCCTGAACATGGTTTCCTTCATCTGGCGGACGGCTTCGGGCAGGCCGAGGAAGAGGGCTTGGGCAATCAGCGAATGCCCGATATTCAACTCGCGGATGGCGAGGATTTGGGCGATGGGGGTAACGTTGTGTATGGTCAGGCCGTGTCCGGCGTTGACGACCAAGCCCAAATCGCTGGCAAAATGCGCGCCATTTTGCAGACGCTCGAATTGCTTGATTTGTTCGGCGTGGCTGTGTGCATCGGCGTATGCGCCGGTGTGCAGCTCGATAACGGGTGCGCCGACATCATGGGCGGCTTGGATTTGCTCGTTGTCGGCATCAATAAAGAGCGAAACGCGGATGCCTGCGTTGGTCAGGATTTTGGTGAACTCGGCGATTTTTTCCTGTTGCGCCAATACGTCCAAACCGCCTTCGGTCGTGATTTCCTGACGTTTTTCAGGCACGATGCACACGTCTTCCGGCATGACTTTAAGCGCGTTTTCCAGCATTTCTTCAGTCAGCGCCATTTCAAGGTTCAGGCGCGTGCGGATGGTATTTTTGACGGCGAACACGTCCGCGTCTTTGATGTGGCGGCGGTCTTCGCGCAGGTGCATGGTAATCAAATCCGCACCGTGCGTTTCCGCGACCAATGCCGCTTCCACGGGGCTGGGATAGGTCGTACCGCGGGCGTTGCGGACGGTGGCGATGTGGTCGATGTTTACACCTAAGAGCATGATGTGTCCTTTCTTTGGATTTTCAGACGACCCGCTAATTGTAATCTTTCTGGTCGAAAAAGGCAGCATACCGACGCATGCTGCCTTGCTGATTGGGAAAAATTGCAGTTGCCATAAGGATGGAAAGTCGTCTGAAACTCCCTTTCAGACGACCTTTATGCTTTTTATACGCCTGCGGCTGCTTTCAATGCGGCAGCTTTGTCAGTGCGCTCCCAAGTAAATTCAGGCTCTTCGCGGCCAAAATGGCCGTATGCGGCGGATTTGCTGTAAATCGGGCGCAAGAGGTCGAGCATTTGGACGATGCCTTTGGGGCGCAGGTCGAAATGTTCGCGAACCAGGGCAATCAGTTTGTCTTCGCTGATTTTGCCTGTGCCGAAAGTATCGATGGAAATCGAAGTCGGTTCGGCAACGCCGATGGCGTAGGAAACCTGAATCTGACATTGGGTTGCCAAACCTGCGGCAACGATGTTTTTCGCGACATAACGGCAGGCGTAGGCGGCGGAACGGTCCACTTTGGACGGGTCTTTGCCGGAGAATGCGCCGCCGCCGTGCGGAGCTGCGCCGCCATAGGTATCGACGATGATTTTACGGCCGGTCAGACCGCAGTCGCCTTGCGGGCCGCCGATGACGAAGCGGCCAGTCGGGTTGATCAGGTATTTGGTTTCGGCAGTCAGCATTTCGGGCGGCAGAACAGGCTTGATAATCTGCTCGATCACGGCTTTGCTCAGTTCTTCATGGCTGATTGCAGGGTCGTGCTGGGTGGACAGGACGACGGTGTCGATGCGTTTTACTTTGCCGGTTTCGCTGTCGTAAACCACGGTCAACTGCGCTTTTGCGTCGGGACGCAGCCACGGCAGGCGGCCGTCTTTGCGCAATTCGCTTTGACGCTGCATCAGGCGGTGGCTGTAATAGATGGCAAACGGCATCAGGGTCGGGGTTTCGTCGCAGGCGTAGCCGAACATCAGGCCTTGGTCGCCCGCGCCTTGGTTCAGGTCAATGCCTTCGCCTTCGTTCACGCCTTGGGCGATGTCGGGGGATTGCTGGTCGTAGTACACGCCGACCGCGCAGCCGTTGGCATCAAAGCCCAGCTCGGACGAGTTGTAGCCGATGCGTTTGATGGTTTCGCGTGCGACTTTGATGTAGTCCACATGGGCGGTGGTGGTGATTTCGCCCGCCAACACGCACAAACCGGTGTTTACCAGAGTTTCCGCCGCGACGCGCGCTTTGGGGTCTTGCGCCAAAACCGCATCCAAAATCGCATCGGACACTTGGTCGGCTACTTTGTCCGGATGGCCTTCGGAAACCGATTCGGAAGTAAACAGATATTCGCTCATTTCAATATTTTCCTTCAAAAACAAGCCGTCTGCTTTCAGACGACCTGTTGTTTCATCATATATCCCACAACGGAAATCATAACAAAATTTCCACCTGCGCTCCATCCAAATGATAAATATTCCCACTTGGATAAAACGATTCGGAATCCTGCCTGTACAGAACATACGGGCAAAAAAATTCCCGCATCAAGCGGGGGGATTTGAATTGCCCTCTCGGACCACATCGGCTTTGCAGCCGTCCACCTTACCTTTCCGTCTGAAAAGCAGGTTGGCATGGAATTCCCAACTCTTAATGCAGCGCGGATGTTAGCAGAAAAGCCCCGCCCCCGCAAGCCGCGCGCCCTTGCGTTTTACGTTACAATACGTCGTCTGAAAACACCCGAACACCCTATCATGCACCTGCCCTCCGCCATTCCCGCCCTTGCCGCCGCCCTCGCCCTTACCCTGCCCTTGGGCGCGTGCAGCAAAAAAACATCCGAACAAACCGTGCTTCAGGGCGAAACGATGGGCACGACCTATACCGTCAAATACCTTTCAGACGACCTCCCCAACCCGCCCGCGCCCGAAGCCGTGAAAAAGCAGATTGACGGCGCGCTCGAAGAAGTCAACCGCCAAATGTCCACCTACCGCGAAGACTCCGAAATCAGCCGTTTCAACCAAATGCGAGAAACCCGCAAACCCATGCCCGTTTCCGCCGATTTCGCCGCCGTAACCGCCGAAGCCTTACGCCTCAACCGCCTCACACAAGGCGCGCTTGACGTAACCGTCGGCCCGCTCGTCAACCTTTGGGGCTTCGGACCGAACAAAGAAATCACCCGCGAACCCACCCAAGCCGAAATCGACAAAGCCGCCGCCCAAACCGGTACGGACAAAATCATCCTGACGCAAGACGGCAAACAAGCCACCCTCGCCAAAACCCAACCCGAAGCCTACCTCGACCTCTCCTCCATCGCTAAAGGCTTCGGCGTGGACAAAGTAGCAGGCGAACTTGAAAAACTCGGCATCCAAAACTACCTTGTCGAAATCGGCGGCGAATTGCACGGCAAAGGCCGCAACGCCCAAGGCGAACCTTGGCGCATCGGCATCGAACAGCCCAACATCGTCCAAGGCGGCAACACCCAAATCGTCGTCCCCCTCGACAACCGCTCCCTCGCCACTTCCGGCGACTACCGCATTTTCCACGTTGACCCGCAAGGCAGGCGGCTGTCCCACATCATCGACCCCAAAACCCGCCGCCCGCTGTCGCACCGCCTCGCCTCCATCAGCGTCATCGCCGACAACGCCACCACCGCCGACGGCCTGTCCACCGGACTTTTCGTACTCGGCGAAACCGAAGCCCTCAAACTCGCCGAACAGCAAAACCTCGCCGTTTTCCTGATTATCCGCGACCAAAACGGCTACCATACCGAAATGTCCGGCGCGTTTAAAAAACTACTCCATTAATATCTACAGACTCATATCCATCCCCACAGGAACACCATCATGAAAACCCTACTCCTCACCTTCGGCCTCTTCCTCCTCGTCATCCTCGGCATGGCGGTCGGCTACATTTTTTCCAAGCGCACCATCAAAGGCAGCTGCGGCGGCATCTCCTCGCTGGGCATGAAAAAAGTCTGCGACTGCGACACCCCGTGCGACACGCTGCAAAAGAAACTGGACGAACAGAAACAGCAGGAAAGCAAAGGCATCACCGTCGATCACTGATTCTCGCCCAAATTAGGTTCAGCCTTGCTTTGAACTTGGCAACACAAAAGGTCGTCTGAAACCGCATATTGCAGTTTTCAGACGACCTTTGATTTGAAGGTGTAGCTAGTTTTTAAAAGGCAGTTGGCGATTTAGCAAAGCTGCTCAAATTGCCGTCATTTCCGCGCAGGCAGGAAGGACAGAACAGATATTTCCAATGTCGATTACGATACCAAACTTGCCAAAAAGGTCGTCTGAAAAACCTGAAATCCGTTTTTCAGACGACCTTTTGCTCTTCCTTACAAGCGCGTGACGCTCAACACGCCTTTGACATCGCCGAGGCTGGCGAGGACGCGCGGGAGGTCGTTGACTTGTTTGACTTCCAGCGTGAACCTCATGCTGGCTTCCAAGTCGCGGGACTGGGTTTGCACGGCGGTAACGTTGAGTTTGTGGCGGGCGAGCGCGTCAGATACGTCGCGTAAAAGCCCTGAGCGGTCTTGGGCGCGGATTTCGACATCGACGGCGAACACTTGTCCTTCCTGCAACGCCGCCCAGCTTGCGTCTAGCACTTTTTCAGGCGCTTGTTCGGCGAGGTGTTGGAAAGAGGGGCAGGTTTTGCGGTGTACGGAAATGCCGCGCTCGCGGGTAACGAAGCCGACAATATCGTCAGGCGGCGCGGGTTTGCAGCATTTGGCAAGCGTGGTCATCAACCCGTCTTCGCCATCGATAAGAACACCTGTTTTGCCACCTTTTTTAATTTTGGACTGTTTGACGATGGTAGTTTCGCTAACCGGTACGGGCGGCGGTTCATTCAGCGTGCCGCAGGCTTTCTGGATGGCGCGGTTGGAAATTTCGCCCTGTCCGACGGCAGTGTAGAGGTCGTCGAGTTTTTTGTAGCCGAGGTTTTCGGCAAGCTCTTGCAGGTTGGGCTTGGGCGTGAGTTTGGCAAGCTGCTTGTCGAGTTGGACGCGGCCTTCTTCGCGCACGGTGTCGGCGTTTTGCTGGCGGATGTAGGCGCGGATTTTGCTGATTGCCTTGCTGGATTTGACCCAGCCTTCGTACAGCCAGTTGACGGAAGGATGCCCTTCTTTGGCGGTAATGATTTCGACGCGCTGTCCGTTTTCGAGCGGGGTGGACAGCGGTACGATTTGCCCTTCGACTTTCGCGCCGCGGCAGCGGTCGCCGATGCTGCTGTGCAGGGCGTAGGCGAAGTCGATGGGGGTCGCGCCGGTGGGCAGGGAGAGGACTTTGCCGTGCGGGGTCAGGACGTAAATCGTGTCGTTGAAAAGCTCGGTTTTGAAGGCGGCGGCGAGGTCTTCCTTGCCGCTTTCCGCCATGTTTTCGCGCCAGTCCAAGAGTTGGCGCAACCAGGCGATTTTTTGTTCGTAGGCGGAATCGCCCTTGCCGCCCTCTTTGTAACGCCAGTGCGCGGCGACACCGAATTCGTTGAATTGGTGCATATCGAAGGTGCGGATTTGCACTTCCACGCCTTTGTCTTCAGGGCCGACGATGACGGTGTGCAAACTTTTATAGCCGTTGCCTTTGGGGTTGGCGATGTAGTCGTCGAACTCGCCCGGGATGGGCTGCCAGAGGCTGTGGACGATACCCAGCGTGGTGTAACACTCGGGGACGGTATCGACCAGAATCCGCACGGCGCGGATGTCAAAGAGGCCGTCGAAGCTGAGTTTTTTCTTCACCATTTTTTTGTAAATGGAGTAGATGTGTTTCGGGCGGCCGGCGACTTCGAAGTGGACGTTGTATTTTTTAAGCTCCGCGCGCAGGATGTTGAGGAAGTTTTCGATGTATTCGAGGCGTTCGGTGCGTTTTTCGTCCAAAAGCAGCGCGATTTCGCGGTATTTTTCAGGTTCTTGATGGCGGAAGCCGAGGTCTTCGAGCTGCCATTTGAGCTGCCACACGCCCAGACGGTTGGCGAGCGGGGCAAAGATATCGAGGGTTTCTTTGGCGACGGCGCGTTTTTCGGGGCTGTCGGGGATATTGCTGAGGAACTGCATGGTGCGGGTGCGCATGGCGAGTTTGATTAACACGACGCGGATGTCGGTAACCATCGCCAGCAGCATTTTACGCATGGTTTCCGCCTGTTGGGCGCGCTCTTCAGGCGTGGCAAGGCTGTCCACACGGGCAAAGTGGGTGAGCTTCTGCACTTCGTCCACACCTTTGACCAGCTCGGCGACGGTGCTGTTGCAGCGTTCCGTGAGCAGCTCGCGCCAGTCGGGCACAAAACGCACGATGTCGGCCAAAAGCGTGGCGGCCACCGCATCGGGCAGCAAATCCAATTCGTTCACCATACGCGCCGCACCCAAAAGGTGCGCCAAAAGCGGCTCGCCCGCAGGCGTGGCCGCATCGGCAGGATAATGCGTCTCGGCCAGCGACAAGGCCGTCTGAAGCAGCTTTTGCGCAGGTTCGGGCAAACCGGCGGTGTGCGCGTCAAACCACGCGCGGGATTCTTGCATCGGTGCGGCGGGGATTTCCGGGGTTTGTCGTGTGTTGCTCATGGCGTGCCGTTTCTCCGTTTGTTTTGTTTCGACATAGCGGCTGTATTGTAGCAGCTTGCCCGTATTTTGCGACAAAGCATGTTTCAGACGGCCTGGGCTACCCAACTTGCAATAACATATAAACATCAAAATAAAACAAACAATTAGCGTGTAAATGTGCTTGCAGTGAAAAAATATTGGGAATAATATCAATGCAAGTAATAATTTTTATCA
>NZ_KV789542.1:0-9100 GCF_001807625.1 Neisseria sp. HMSC03D10 | reverse complement strand
TGGGGTGCAGTTCAGTTTTCAGACGACCTTTTATAGTAAATTTCAAATAAAAATATCTTCGCCGTCATTCCCGCGCAGGCGGGAATCCAGACCTGTCCGAACAGGAACTTATCAGGTAAAACGGTTTCTTCAACTTTACGTTCCGGATTCCCGCCTGCGCGGGAATGACGATTCGGGTATTTTTATATCGAATCCACTATATTTTTACCTTAACCTTACCATCAAGCCGCGTTGTCGAAGCCGCTGTGGCGCAGCAGTGCGTCTATGCTCGGTTCGCGTCCGCGGAAGGCTTTGAAAGATTCCGCCGCGCTGCGGGAGCCGCCGACGGCGAGGATTTCCTGCCAGAAGCGTTTGCCTGTGGCGGCGACGTCGTCGCTTTCTTCAAAGGCGGCGTAGGCGTCGGCGCTGAGGACTTCGGCCCATGCGTAGCTGTAATAGCCTGCGGAGTAGCCGCCGGCGAAGATGTGGCTGAAGCTGTTGGCGAAGCGGTTGTATTCGGGCGGTTGGATGACGGCGACTTCTTTGCGTACGCTGTCTAAAACCTGTTGCCAGTTTTTCAGACGACCTCCGTTGTCTTCGCTGTAAATGGTCATGTCGAAGAGGGCGAACTCCATCTGGCGGACGAGGAACATGCCGCGTTGGAAGTTTTTGGCGGCGAGCATTTTGTCGAAGAGTTCTTTCGGCAGGGGGGCGCCGGTTTCTTCGTGGGCGGACATTTGTGCCAAGACGTCGTATTCCCAGACGAAGTTTTCCATAAACTGGCTGGGCAACTCGACGGCGTCCCATTCGACGCCGTTGATGCCGGATACGCCCAGTTCGTCCACTTGGGTGAGCAGGTGGTGCAGGCCGTGGCCGGTTTCGTGGAAGAGGGTGAGGATTTCGTCATGGGAGAGGCGGGCTTCTTTGCCGCCTACGGGCGGGGTGAAGTTGCAGACGAGGTAGGCGGTGGGCAGTTGCAGCGTGCCGTCGGCGAAGCGGCGGCGGCCTTTGTAGTCGTTCATCCACGCGCCGCCGCGTTTGCCTTCGCGGGCGTAGAGGTCCATATAGACGCCGCCTATGGTTTTGCCGTTTTGCTCCAGCTCGAAGTAGCGCACGTCTTTGTGCCAGACGGGAACGGTTTTTTCGGCGAATCCGATGCCGTAGAGTTTTTTGATTTGGGCGAACAGGCCTGCCAGGACTTTGCTGACGGGGAAGTATTTTTTGACTTCGGTTTCGCTGAATGCGTATTTGGCTTCGCGCAGTTTTTCGCTGGCGTAGCTCAAGTCCCACGGCTGCGGGTCGGCGAGGTTCAGGCGATCGCGGGCGAAGGCTTTGACTTCGGCGAGGTCTTTTTCGGCGTAGGGTTTGGCGCGGCGGGCGAGGTCGTGTAGGAAGGTGAGGACTTGTTCGGGCGTTTCCGCCATTTTAGTTGCCAGCGACAGCTCGGCGTAGTTTTTGAAGCCGAGCAGTTTGGCGGTTTGCAGGGCGTTTTCGAGCGTGCGGTTGATGTTGGCGGTGTTGTCGAATTTGCCGTCGTCTGAAAGTTCGCTGGCGCGGGTAACGTAGGCGCGGTAGATTTGTTCACGCAGTTCGCGGTTGTCGGCGTATTGGATGACGGCGAGGTAGTGCGGAATCTGCAAACCGATTTTGTAGCCTGTTTTGCCTTCGCTTTGCGCGGCGGCGGCAAACATGGCGAGCGAGTCTTCGGGAATGCCGGCAAGCGGTGCGGCGTCGTCAAAGTAGAGGGCGAAGGCGTCGGTTGCGTCTAAGACGTTTTGCGAGAATTTGGCGGAGAGTTGCGCGCCTTCGGTTTGCAGTTTTGCCAGCTCTGCCTGCTGTTCGGGCGGCAATTCCGCGCCGCTGAGGACGAAATCGCGCAGGTCGTGGTTGAGCTTGGTTTGCTGTGCGGGGGAGAGGGTGGCGAATTCGGGGGAATTTTTGATGGTTTTGAAGCGGTTGTACAGCTCGATGTCTTGTCCGATTTCGGTGAAGAAGACGGTGATTTCGGGCATCAGTTCGTTATAGACGGCGCGCAGTTCGGGCGTATCGACGACGGAGTTGAGGTGCGACACGACGCCCCAAATCCTGCCGACGCGTTCGGTAATGTCGGTCAGACGCTCGACGGTGTTTGCCCAGTCGGTGTGCGTTTGGGCTTTGACTTCGGCAATCTGCGCGCGCGCTTCGGCGATGGCGGTTTGCAGGGCGGGTTTGATGTCGGCGGTTTGGATGGCGTCGAAACGGGGTTCTTCGCCCAAATGGAGCAGTACGTTGTTGGTCATGGATGGGATTCCTTTGTGTGGGTGGCGGGTTCGGACGGAGGTCGTCTGAAAAATGGCTGCCGCCTGAGTCAATGGGAAAATGGGGATAATGTGTGTCTGGGTTTTAGGTTTGCCGTTCGGGCGAACCGATTGTGTTTTCAGACGACCTCTTTGCATTCGGGGTCGTCTGAAAACGACGGGGCAAACGATAGGGGAGATATAGTGCCATCACGTCAGGCTTAAAGCGTCTTTCCCTGTTTTTACGCTATTCTGCGCCGCGCGGGTTGGATTTGAGCGGGGCGGCGAGGTCGAGGCTCATCGGTGTGCCGGCAGGGGCGAAAACGGCTTGTGCGATATTGGTTTGCAGCGAATCGGCAAACGCGCCGCGGTAGATTTTCGCGCCTTGGTGGGTTAGGTTGGATTGGACGTCGACATAAACTTCGCCGCCGATTTGCTGCCACAGGCGGCAGAACGTGTAGTCTTCGGAAAGGTAGCGTTTGCTTTCGGGATCGACCATGCAGTCGAAGAAGCGGTAGTGCAGCCCTTTGTCTTCGCGTTTGTAGTCACTGTCGGAGATGTAGTTCAGCTCGGGGTAGGCGGCCATCATTTTTTCAAACACGCTGCGTTTGATGACCATGAATCCGGTCGGCGCGTCATCGACTTTCATAAAACCTTCTTCATCGACGCGCAGGACGATTTCTCCGTTTTCGTTTTTATCGCCTGTGTTGACGGTGTAGGCGGTGTACATCCGCTCGAAATCTGCTTGGGTCGTGCCGGCGGGAACGCCTTCGTCAGGCCAGTTTTCGCGTTTCAACGGATAAACGCCGGCAACGACGTCTTTGTCTGCCAAAAGCAGGCGGTAGAACGCTTCGGCGGAGAAGCCAATGTCGGAGTCTATCCAGAAGAGGTGCGTCCATTCTTGGTTTTCCAAGAAGGTCGCCACGCAATTATTGCGCGCGCGGGTAATCAGGCTCTCGCCGCGCTGCATCATCACTTGCAGCGGCCAGCCGTTTTGCGCGCTGGTGTTGACGATGTTGAGCAGCGAAAGGACGTAATTGTGGAAATATTTCCCGTCGTGGCTGGGGGTCATGATGACGGGGTACATTTGCGTAAGGGCGGATTCGGGCAACATAGTATTTTCCTGATTGTTAATAGATTATGGGGTTAAGCTTGAGGGTTTAGCAGGCGGTATTGTACGCGCAAAAACTCATCCAGCACCGCCTGCTGGATTTCTAAACGCTTCGCCACGGGCGAGGCATAGCGCACGATGATAAGGTACACCTTGTCGTCATGCGGCACGCGGGTTACGCGCGGCTGGGCGGCAGGGGTGATAAACAGCTTCTCCGCCTGAACGTTTTCCAAATGCCGCTGGATGGCAGGCACATAAGGTTGGCACAAAGGCTCCAATACGGCTTTCAGACGACCTGCAATCACATCCGAATCCAAATGAATCGGCACGGGAATTTCCACCGTATGAATCACATAATCGCCCAAAATATTGTCGCGGCGGACGGAGTGGTTCAAAAGCAGGCTGTTGGGAAACGACAGCGTTTTACCCGAAAGTTGACCGACCAGCGGGTTCGGACCGATCTGCATCATCAGCGTGTTCAAAAGATTAATATCGACCACGCGCCCGCGCAGGCCGTTGACCTCGATATAGTCGCCGACCGAATATTGTTTCGTTACCGAGCGCAAGATGCTGCCCGACAAACACATAATCAGTTCCTTCGTCGCCACCACAATCGCCGCCGCTACGGCAAACATCGACAGCGCCAGCGTCTGAATTTGTGTCGCCCAAATTACCGCCAATCCAAAAATGGTCAAAATCAGCGTCAGATTGCGGCTGAGTACCAAGGAGCGGCGTTTTTCCTCGATACTGTAATGAGGATGGCGGCGCAGATAAAGGTTCAGCAAAATACCCCGCAAAACCAGCAGCGCCACCACCATCAGCATCGATTCCACCACCTCCTCGCGTACCGGCAGAGTATGCAGCCATTGCCGTACTGTGTCCCACATAGTGAAAAATCCTATATTTATCTTGATATTGTTTTCAGACGACCTATACGCACCATCGGCACAAGCTGCCAAGCCGTCTAGGAAATGACATTATAAATGATAACGAATGGGGAGGTCGTCTGAAACATCCGCAAGAGTCATAACATCGAAATGGCGCGTTCAGACGACCTTTAAAGCCTATAATGATATACCGTAACACTATGTTAATAAAGAAGAAATTGTTTACTGAACTGCCAAAAAAGGATAACATAGAGACCGTAACCTAAAGGGTTTGAATTAACCATCGATAACGAGGAATCAAAATGACTTGCAAAATCCACGATCATCACGACCATACCCATGGCGCCGGTTGCGGCCATACCGCCATCAAACATGACGACCACACCGACTATCTGCACGACGGTCATCTGCACCACGAACACAACGGTCATTACGACGAACACAGCTTAAGCGTCAATGAAACCAACCCTGACGGCTGCCATCCCGTCGATACCTGCAACGGTCACGTTCACGGCGAAGGCTGCGGCCACGAAGCCGTACCGCACGGCGATCACACCGACTACATCGTCAACGGTCGCCTGCACCACCAACACGGCGACCACTGCGACGATCACGGTCCGGTTGAGATTGTGAAGTAAGCAGTTTTTAAAGCTTAGGTATAAAAAGGTCGTCTGAAATACATTTAGGTTTTCAGACGACCTTTTTACACTGTGTATGACAAAAAACCTGCCCGAATCGTCGGGCAGGTTTGCTTATGGTTGAACCGAGTCGAATTAGTTTTTGTCCAAGTCGACCAGTTTGTTTTTGGCAATCCAAGGCATCATGGAACGCAGTTGTGCGCCGACTTTCTCGATTTGGTGATCGGCAGTCAGGCGGCGGCGGGCGGTCATGCTGGCGTAGTTGACGGCACCTTCTTGGATGAACATTTTGGCGTATTCGCCGGTTTGGATGCGTTTGAGGGCGTTGCGCATGGCTTCGCGGGATTTGTCGTTAATGACTTCCACGCCGGTAACGTATTCGCCGTACTCCGCGTTGTTGGAAATGGAGTAGTTCATGTTGGCGATGCCGCCTTCGTAAATCAGGTCAACGATGAGCTTCATTTCGTGCAGGCATTCGAAGTATGCCATTTCGGGCGCGTAGCCTGCTTCGGTCAGGGTTTCGAAGCCGGTTTTGATCAGTTCGACCACGCCGCCGCACAATACGGCTTGTTCACCGAAGAGGTCGGTTTCGGTTTCTTCGCGGAAGTTGGTTTCAATCACGCCGCCTTTGGTGCCGCCGTTGGCTGCTGCGTAAGACAGGGCGATGTCGCGGGCTTTACCGCTTTTATCTTGGTAAACGGCGATCAGTGAAGGCACGCCGCCGCCTTTGAGGAATTCACTGCGTACGGTGTGGCCGGGGCCTTTGGGGGCGACCATAATCACATCCAAGTCGGCACGCGGTACGATTTGGTTATAGTGGACGTTGAAGCCGTGCGCGAAAGCAAGTACCGCGCCTTGTTTCAGGTTAGGCTCGATTTCGTTTTTGTATACGACGGGTTGGTTTTCGTCGGGTAGCAGAATCATCACTACGTCTGCTTTTTTGGTGGCATCGGCTACGGACAATACTTCGAAGCCGGCTGCTTCTGCTTTTTTCCAAGAGCTGCCTTGGCGCAGGCCGACTACTACGTTTACGCCTGAATCTTTCAGGTTTGCCGCGTGGGCGTGGCCTTGTGAGCCGTAGCCGATGATGGCGACGGTTTTACCTTTGATCAGGGACAGGTCGGCGTCTTTATCGTAATAAACTTGCATTTGATTTCCTTTGGATAAAATGGGTTCCGGCTTTGTGTTGAGGATGCCGGACGGTTGGATTGAGGGTAAAGGGTTAAACGGAGAGTTCTTCCATCAAAACGATTTCGAGCGCGTCGGTTTTGCCGTCGATGGCTTTAACGAAACCTTGGAAATGTTCGCTGGCGTTGTGCGCGTCGATAGCTGCTTGGGATTTCCAGTTTTCGACGAAGACGAAACGCTCGGGTTTGCCGATTTCCTGATGCAAATCGTAGCTGATGTTGCCTTCTTCCGCGCGGCTGGCTTTGACCAGGCTTTGGAAAAAGGGTTTCAGCGTTTCCGTGTATTCGGGTTTGACGGTAACCAGCGCGACGATTTTAATGTTTGACATCAATCTCTCCTGCCGTTTTTGTTTTCAGACGACCTCCTAGGTCGTCTGAAAAACCGACGGCGTTAAATTTTCAAAATACGCTCGCCACGGCCGATACCGGCTGCGCCTGTGCGTACGGTTTCCAAAATCTGGGCGCGTCCGACGGTTTCGAGGAAGGAGTCGAGTTTGTCGGTCGAACCTGTGATTTCGATGGTGTAGCTGCGGTCGGTTACGTCGATGATGCTGCCACGGTAGATTTCGGTCAGGCGTAAAAATTCGTCGCGGTCTTTGCCGACGGCGCGGACTTTTACCAACATCAATTCGCGTTCGACAAAACGGCTTTCGTTCAAATCGACCACTTTGACCACCTCAATCAATTTATTGAGTTGCTTGGTGATTTGTTCGATGACTTGCTCGTCGCCATGGGTAACGATGGTCATGCGTGAAAGGGTTTTGTCTTCGGTCGGGGCTACTGCCAAGGAGTCGATGTTATAGTCGCGAGCGGAGAAGAGGCCGACCACGCGGCTCATCGCGCCTGATTCGTTTTCCATCAGAACAGATAAGATATGTCGCATTGTCGTTCTCCTTACGCTTTCGGGTTTTCGCGCATATGCGGCGGCAGGACCATTTCGTCCAAACCTTTGCCGTTGCCGACCATGGGCAGCACGTTTTGTTTCTTATCGGTCAAGAAGTCGATAAATACCAGACGGTCTTTTTGTTTGACCGCTTCCAAAAGCGCGCCTTCAACATCGGATTTTTTGTCCACGCGGATGCCGATATGTCCGTATGCTTCCGCCAGTTTGACGAAATCGGGCAGAGAATCGAAATAGGTTTCCGATTCGCGGTTGCCGTAATACAGCTCCTGCCATTGGCGGACCATGCCGAGGTAGCCGTTGTTGAGGGTAACGACGTTTACCGGAATGCGGTATTGGAAGCAGGTGGACAATTCTTGGATGTTCATCTGAATCGAACCTTCGCCGGTAATGCAGAACACGTCTTGATCGGGGGCGGCAAGTTTCGCGCCCATCGCATACGGCAAACCTACACCCATCGTACCCAAGCCGCCGGAATTGAGCCATTGGCGCGGGCGTTCGAACGGATAATATTGCGCCGCGAACATTTGGTGTTGTCCTACGTCCGAAGTGATGATGGCGGAGTTGTTGGTGATTTCGGCAAGTTTCTGCACGACGTATTGCGGCTTGATGATTTCGCTGTCGTTGTCAAACCACAGACAGTCGCGCGAACGCCATTCTTCGATGCTTTTCCACCATTTGTCCAATGAATCGGCGGCAGGCGCATCCTGTTTGCCCCACAATGCAATCATTTCGGACAAGACGTTTTTCACGTCGCCGACAATCGGAATATCGACTTTGACGCGTTTGGCGATGCTGGACGGGTCAACATCAATATGAATGACTTTTTTGGCTTTTTCAAAGAATTTGGACGGAACGGATACGACACGGTCGTCAAAACGCGCGCCCACTGCCAACACGACATCTGCGTTTTGCATGGCGAGGTTGGCTTCGTAAGTGCCGTGCATACCCAGCATGCCCAAGAATTGGCGGTCGCTTGAAGGGTACGCGCCCAGCCCCATCAGTGTGCCGGTACATGGTGCGCCCGTCATGCGGACAAACTTCGTTAGCTCTTCCGAAGCATTGCCCAATACCACACCGCCGCCGAAATAAACGACCGGACGTTTGGCGGAAGCCAACATTTGGATGGCTTTTTTAATCTGCCCGATATGGCCTTGCACGACAGGTTGGTAAGAGCGGATAAAGATGTCTTCCTGCGGATAGCTGAATTTCGCCATCGCCTGCGTTACATCTTTGGGAATATCGACTACGACCGGGCCGGGTCGGCCGCTGGCGGCGATTTGGAATGCCTTTTTAATGGTCTCGGCAAGCTCGTTGACGTTGGTTACCAAGAAATTGTGTTTGACGCACGGACGGGTAATGCCGACCGTATCCACCTCTTGAAACGCATCCGTACCGATGAGCGAATTGCCGACCTGTCCGCTAATGACCACCATCGGAATCGAATCGCTGTATGCGGTGGCGATGCCTGTCAGCGCATTGGTCACGCCCGGACCGGAAGTAACCAGCGCGACGCCGACTTTGCCGCTGACGCGCGCATACGCATCTGCCGCGTGTACCGCCGCCTGCTCGTGTCGGGTCAGGATGTGCTTGAATTTATTGAGTTGGAAAATAGCGTCGTAGATTTCGATGACTGCGCCGCCCGGATAGCCGAAAACGTACTCTACACCTTCGGCTTTGAGACTTTGCACTATGATTTGTGCGCCTGATAATTGCATAATGACCTCTTTTATATGGTTTCAAACCAATAGGGGCAACCCGCCTCGCCACAGCACCTGTAATGCAAGCCCTCCAAGCAGCGGTTTAGGGTACGCGCATTGAAGAAACACGGCGACAGTCAAACTGTCCAATCAATTGGGATGAAACACAGAGTTTATGAATGAAAGAATGCAAACGATAACGCAAACTGTCTATTCAATCAAGACAAAATCTTTCATCTTTTAACGTTGTTTGAATATTGTGAAGATTGCTTTTTGATTTTTATAGGATAAATATGATTTGGGTTTCTTGTATCTCGTATCTTTGTTCATAAAATTGTTGACATTTTAAATGTAGGATTGAAAGGTGCCTTCTCAGTTTGATTCATAAGAAAAGGTCGGCGGATTCGCATTTGAAGTGCAA
>NZ_KV789541.1:0-10493 GCF_001807625.1 Neisseria sp. HMSC03D10 | reverse complement strand
CTAAAAGGCGGCCCGGATGCCTGATTATGGGGCGTCCGGGGAAGATTAAGGGGGTGTTTGGGTAGAATTAGTGGATATTTGAAACGAAAACAGCCGAAAACCTGTGTTTGGGTTTCGGCTGTCGGGGGAAGGGCTTTTTTGCAAAGGTCTCTACAAGCATAAAACAAATTTGTTTTTGTGTTTGCTTTTTGTTGTTTTTGTTATATTTATGTTAAGCATGAAAATTGGATACAAACGGAGGATTCATGAGAGATTCAACAGCTAAAGTAGCATTCGCTGCTTATCTGCATGATTTGGGGAAGTTTGCCGAGCGGGCAAAATTGGATGTACCTGATTTAATAAAAGGCGATAATCCGTTTTCAGATGGTGGAAGTGGTGAGGATAAAGCCGAATTTTTGCTAAATACTTCTGCCGTTATTTATAAACCGGAAACATTCTTACAGTGGATTATTGCTATTGCCGATTGTGTTGCTTCAGGTTTTGAGTGTGAAAAGTTTGAAGATTGTAACCAGGTCAGCAAAGAAAGAGAGCAATGGCAAACTGGTGAAGAACATTACCCAAACCATTTACTGACCCTATTTGAACAAATCGATATTCATAATCAAGGCTTAGCAGTAGATAATACTAACCAATTACAATGGTGTTATCCGCTTAAGCCTTTATCTGCCAAAAATATTTTTCCAATAAAGCATTTGAAAGTTGAGCCTGTCAAAAATGAATCCGTACAAGATGAGTACCGTAAACTGTGGCAGGATTTTATTCAAAGTGGCCTTGCCAAAATTCCTCAATCTCATCGTAAAAATTGGTATTTGTGGCTAGATCATTTCGATACACTTTGGCAAAACTATACTCAAGCTGTTCCATCAGTAACTGGTTTCGGTACGAAGCCGGAAGTATCGATTTATGACCATAGCAAAACTACAGCGGCTTTAGCAGCGGCACTTTGGCGTTGGCATGAAGTACATGGTAAAACGAGTACATCCGATACAGAGCGATTAAGGGATCGCAGTGATTGGGAAGAGCAAAAAATACTGCTTATTCAAGGTGATTTTTTCGGGATTCAGAATTTTATTTTCGCTCCAGGTAGTCAAACTAACAAACGCGCAGCCAAATTATTACGAGGACGTTCGTTTCAGGTCTCGTTATTTACCGAGCTGGCTGCATTAAAAATTTTAGAAGCTTGTGAATTACCCCCAACCTCACAAGTATTAAATGCTGCTGGCAAATTTATGATTGTGGCACCCAATACAGATGACGTAAAACGCGCTCTGGAAAAAGTTCGTAGTGAAATCAACGATTGGTTTTTACAGCATACTTACGGACAAGTTGGTTTAGGCCTGGCTTCTCAAGAAGCTTCTTGTAATGACTTTGTTGATAAAAAACGTTTTGCCACATTGGTAAAAAAGTCATTTGCCGTATTGGAACAAGCAAAACTGCAACGTTTCTCCCTGACAGATAATGCGCCATGTACTTTGCAGGCGGATTATTCAGCTTATAAAGAGTGCCAATACAATCAGAACTTGCCTGCTAATCGAATAAAAGATGACATCGCATTGGCAGACTTGTCAGATGACCAAATCACCCTAGGCAGTTTGCTTACCAGACATGACCGTTTAATGGTGTTCAACAAAGCAGACAGTATTCGTGATGATGAGTATACCCGTAAATTGAAGTTACCTATTTTCGGATTCCACATTGCATTTACTGAAGAGGAGCAACTGAGCGGAAAATTTGGAGAAGAAGCGCAATCGGGTAGGCTGCTGCGTTGTTGGGATTTCAGTTTACCTAAAATTGATCAGCCTATATGGCACGGTTATGCACGCCGCTATATCAATGCTTATGTGCCGCATTTTAACGAAAGCGACAAATGTCTGGAGGGTAAATATGGCAGTCTGGAAGATGCTGATGATGTATCTGAAATTAAATTAGAAAATCCAAAAACCTTCAATCATTTGGCTTGCGAAGAGCGGTACAGTGAAGACGGTCAGAATTTTATAGGCAAAATTGCCATTGCTACCCTTAAAGGCGATGTGGACAATTTAGGTACTATATTCCAACAAGGTTTAAAAGAACCGACCTTCGCCAAAATGGCAGCATTGTCTCGACAGATGAACCATTTCTTCAGTTTGTGGTTGCCTGCTTATTGTGCTCAAGAATATCCAAATATTTATACTGTTTTTGCCGGAGGTGATGATTTTTTCCTTATCGGACCATGGCTGCAAACACAAAAACTGGCAGCAGATATGCGGGAAAAATTTCAACTTTATGTAGCCGAAAACAAAGGTATAACTTTCAGTGCAGGCATTGCTGTCAGTAATCCAGGCTTGCCTTTAAGCAAATTGTCTGCTTATGCCGAAGAAGCTTTGGAGCAGGCAAAAGCCTATCAAAGTGCCAATCACAGCAAAAATGCCATATCTGTATATGGTGAAACCCTAGCTTGGTCGGGCTGGAACGATATTATGGCCGCACAAGAGCAGATAAACAGTTTGAAAGCGGATTACGGCTTAAGTACCGGCTATATTTACGCCATGTTGGAGTTTTGTCGGGCAGCAGAGCAGGAACGAAACGGCAACATTGAAGCAGGTATGTGGCGTAGCCGCTTTGCCTACCGCACGCGTCGTTATGTGAATATGCAGAAAAACATCATTGGTAAAGAAGCCCAGCAAAACGCGTATAACCGGCTTACTGAAGCTTTTTATCAAAACGGCATTGAAAAATTAGGCAGCAAATACCGTATTCCCTTGTTTAACCATTTTTATTTATTAAGAGCGAGATAGAGATGAATCTAGAATTAATTAAGCTGGACAATCTGGAAGAGAATATTTTTTCCGAAGTGGCCGAACAAACGGCAGATTTTATTCATCCGCAGCAAGAGAAAGATAAATTTGGAAACCTGAAATATGACAATAGAGGAAAACCTAAATATGAAGATACCAACAAATCCACCCAGCTTCGTAAATTTTATGATGAACTGGTGATGTGGCACGATAAGGTTTTCCATGCAACCGATCGGAGTGCAGCTTACCGCCAAGCCGCACCATTTATTCATATGCTGAAAGCCAAGGTTGCTTATTCACAAGGGCGCGGCCATGTGGATCAAAACTTTGTCGAAGTGTTTAACAAAATCATCAGCGAAATCAAAAGTCCGGAAACTTTAAAACACGCCAAATTGTTTTTCGAAGCCGTTTTAGGTTTCCGCAAAGCTAAGGAACAGAAATAAGGGAGAGCCACCATGCAATTAAAACAAATCCACATTTTAGAAGCCACGCTTGTTTTAGAGACCGGTCTGCATATCGGTGCGGGCGACGGAGAAATCCATATCGGCGGCATTGACAATACAGTGATGAAACATCCGATTAGCGGAGAACCTTATATCCCCGGCAGCAGCCTGAAAGGCAAAATCCGCAGCCTGCTCGAATGGAAAAGTGGTTCGGTACAGGAAGCACCTTTAAGTAAAAAAGAATACGAGTCTTCGCAAGGCAGTCAAAAACAAGCCGTGAAACACATTCTGCAATTATTTGGCGTAAGCGGCGATACACAGGACGAAAGTTTCCAAAAAGAAATCGGCCATACCCGTGTTTCATTCTGGGATTGCAACCTTTGTCCTGAATATGCCGAACATTTACGCAATGATAATTTGCCGTTTACCGAAGTAAAAAGCGAAAACCGCATCAACCGTATTTCGGGTACAGCCGAACACCCGCGCCAAACAGAGCGCGTACCGGCTGGAGCCGAATTTAAATTCAAACTGAGTATCAAAGAATTTGATAACGATGGTACCGAATTGATGGATACCTTATTGCAAGGGTTGAAACTTTTAGAATGGGACAGCTTAGGCGGTTCGGGTTCGCGCGGCTACGGCAAAGTCAAATTCAGTAAACTTACCCGCAACGGTAATGACATCAGCGAGCATTTTGCACAAATCCAACCTTTTGGAAACTAGATCATGCAGGCATTCAAATTAACACTATGCCCCGAAACCGCATTCGGTACGCCATTGGTAGGTGATACCTTATTCGGGCAAATCTGCTGGGGCATTGTCGAACAATTCGGCGAGGCCGTGTTAGCGGAATGCCTTCAGGGCTACACCGCGCACCAGCCGTTTCTAATTGTCTCCGATGCCTTTCCCGCAGGTTATTTGCCGTTGCCGACTTTGCCCTCTTATTATTGGAAGGAAGGTAGCGAAACAGACCGTAAAAAGCTGAAAAAACGCCGATGGCTGCCCTTATCTGCGCTCAAAACGCCTTGCGAAACCTGGCAGCAACAGGCGAAAAGCAACAGCGATATTGCGCCAAATCTGCAAAGCGAACACTCCCAACCACACAACAGCATTAACCGCCAAACCCATACAACCGGCGCAGGCAGTCAATTTGCCCCTTTCGAAAGCGAGCAAATCTGGTACGCGGCAGACAACTTATGGGAAATTTACCTATTATTGGATGAAGGTCGTCTGAAAGCAGAAGATTTACGACAAGTCATACAAAACATCGGTTACAGCGGTTACGGACGTGATGCCAGCGCAGGTTTGGGTAAATTTAGCATCAGCGCATGGGAAACCACAGATTTATTTGAGTGGCAATCCGGCGGCGAAGCCGTGTGGACATTAGCACCTTGCTGCCCGCAAAACCAAGGCTTTGACGCGGAAAACAGTTTTTACAATATCCAAACCCGCTTCGGTCGGCACGGCAATATTCAAGCTACCGCAGGCAGCCCGTTTAAAAAACCGATTTTAATGGCACAGACCGGAGCCGTATTTAGCAGAGCAGCACGCGATGCAAACTTTATCGGACAAGGCATCGGCGGCATTTCGTCCAGTCAGCCGCAGGCGGTACATCAAGGCTATGCCCCGGTATTACGGTTTCAACCTGCAGCTAACAACCCATAATATTCAGACGGCCTGAATAAAACGACAGGTCGTCTGAAAAATAGAAACGGAAGAGAACATGGCAGCACCATTCTTACAACGACATCATCTCTACCTTACCCCTTTGTCGCCGCTACATTTGGGGACGGGTGAAGACTATCAGCCAACCGAATATGTCATTTCAGACGGCATCTTGTATGTTTTTGATCCCGCACAAGCCATATTAAGCGAAGCGCAATACGACGAACTGATGAGCGTAGCGCAGCGGGGCAGTTTCATTGAAATACAAAAATACTTCAAAAAACATGCGGAAACCTTTAAAGATTACGCCTATAAAACCATAGGTGTCAGCCGCACTTTAGAGAAAGAATATAACGACAAACTTGGCGAAACAGTACAGCAGGAAGGCCGCGGCAAAAAAGTCCATAACCAGCTGACCATCGAATGCACGGCCGTTAATCCGCTTACCCATCAGCCCTATATTCCCGGCAGCGCGTTTAAAGGAAGCGTACGTACCGCCTTATTGAATGCGCTTTCCGGTCAATCTACGCAAGCAGAAGCGCCGGACAGCCGTAGCGCAGCCAAATACGAAAATGAAAAGCTCGGCAGTTTTGCCAGCGACATCATGCGCCTTTTCAAAACAGCAGACTTCATGTCGTCTGAAACCGTATCCACACAGATACAATATGCCGTCAACCATAAAAAACAAGCCGTTGTACGAAACGGAAAAACCCAGGCTGGCAAAGGAGTTACCGGCCGCCGCGAAACCATCCAGCATGCACAATACCGACGTTTTCAGACGACCTGCGCCATACAGCATCTACCGTTGGAACACCAACCTTATATCAAAGACCGGGAACGAAAACTACCCAATACCGATTTACAGCCCATAGACTTAAAACAGTTGGCCATCAACGTCAACACCTACCATTTGCCACGGTGGCACAAAGAAAACCAAATTTTGGAAGAACGCAACCTCGTAAACCCCGAATGGTTGCAACAAACTCGCCAACTCATTGATGACCTAAAGACCCAGCTTGAGCAAGGTGCAATCATGCTGACGCGTTTGGGTAAAAACGGCGGAGCCGAAAGCAAAACGATCAGTAGGTTTGCCCAAATAAAAATCATGCAGGGCAAAGGACAGAAGGCAAAATACGAAAAACAAACCAAAACCATATGGCTTGCTGCCCAATCCGACAAAGAAACCCACGGTCTGCTGCCTTTCGGTTGGGCACTGATTGAAATCGACCCGCAAAGCGACAACCCCGCATTAAAACAATGGTGCGAACGTAACGGCAAGCATCTGATCGATACCACCGCCATTGCCGCCCAATTAACGCAACGACGCAAACAGGCGACAGAACGCAAGCAGGTGCAAGAGCAAGAGCGGCGGCGCATCGAGCAGGAAAAACAAGCCGCCGAAGCCGAAAGGCAACGCCAAGCCGCAGAGCAGGCCGCCGCGCTCGCCGCCATGTCTCCCGAAGAGCGGCTGATTGCACAATGGCAGCAAAAACTGACCGAATTCACATTCGACAGCCGTAATCAGGAAGCCAACAACGAACTGTTCCAAGGCTTCAGCCAGGCCCTGCAACAGGCAGCGCAAGACTTTGATACCGAAGCCCGAAAACGCATCGCCGAAGCCTTCTCATGGGGCAAAATCAGCAAGCAGCAACCCGGTTTGTTCGCAGGAAAACGCGAGAAAAGAATCAAAGAACTATTGCGTCCATTACGCGGAGAATAAATCCGGCGAGCGGCCGCTTCATTAGCCGCCCGCTCGAAAAACCTCCCGCCTTTGCTGCCTGTCTTAATAACCTTGATTGATACCCAATCAATACCTGATAAAAAGCACAACAACCGCTAGCTTCCCGTTTCATGATGAACCCAGCAAACCCACTCAATTTACCTGCCGAACTCCCCATCGCGCGCTACCGCTTCAGCTTCCGCCTAAACGAAAACCTATGCCTCCCACCCTACGCAGGCTCCACCCTGCGCGGCGTATTCGGACACGCCCTACGCAAGGCCGCCTGCATGACACGGCAAAAAGAATGCGGCGGCTGCTCCCTCCTGCAAACCTGCCCGTACAGCCGGATTTTTGCCACCCCGTCCAGCAGCCTCCTAAATAAAAGCCAGCACAAAAACCCCCCGCAACCCTACATCATCGAAGCATTTTCAGACGGCATCCGATACCATCCCGCCGACAGCCTTTACCAATTCGATATCGTATTGATCGGCCCGGTCAGGCAACAGCTTCCGCTCATTGCCTATGCCTTCGGTCAAGCCTTCAAGCGCGGCATAACAAAAAACAACACGACGGGCACATTGGAAGACATCGCCGTAGAGAACAATGGCTGTTGGCAATCCGTTTACCACAATAATCAAATCCAACCCCACACCGACGACATAATCCTGCCCGCATCCTATCCCGCTGATATAGAAATTACCTTCCAAACCCCCTTGCGCCTGCAGCAGCAAAACAGCGTATTAGGCATCAACCGCCTTACCGCCGAAATCCTGCTCAAACAACTGGTCAGGCGCACATCCACACTCGCCACCCTATACTGGCAGAGCTTGGAAGCCGATTACCCAAGCCTGATGCAGGCCGCGGCACACATCAAAAGCAGCCATCAACTGCAATGGCTGGACTGGAGCCGCTACTCAAACCGCCAGCAACAGCAAATTAACTTAGGCGGAGCCATAGGCACTTGGCAATTTCAAGACTTACCGCTACCATTCAGCCAGTTGCTCCACATCGGACAATGGCTGCACATAGGCAAAGAAACCGTATTCGGCTACGGACGTTACAAGATAAAAGAGGTTAATCCATGTTTAACTTTGTAAACCTTAAGAGTGTTGGAAACCACATTTTCAACTCATTGACTTTAAAAGGAGAAATGCAGACCTGCTGATAAAAACAAAGCCCCATCACTAGGGGATTAAGACGGTCGTCTGAAACCTATAAACACATGGTTTCAGATAAAAACAAAGCCCCATCACTAGGGGATTAAGACTTCAACACAGGAACGGATTCAACCCGCTTGTACAGGATAAAAACAAAGCCCCATCACTAGGGGATTAAGACTTAAAAGTTTCCATAATTTTATATCGCTATCACAGATAAAAACAAAGCCCCATCACTAGGGGATTAAGACGATAAAGTTTTTCGATTTCGTCCGCCTGTTGGCGATAAAAACAAAGCCCCATCACTAGGGGATTAAGACAAAGAATGGGCAGCAACTGCAAATTACTATATGATAAAAACAAAGCCCCATCACTAGGGGATTAAGACCAATTAGATTCTCAAATGCTTTCATTTTGTTGAGATAAAAACAAAGCCCCATCACTAGGGGATTAAGACAAAGCCACAACTTCGACATCACCAATAGCTCGTAGATAAAAACAAAGCCCCATCACTAGGGGATTAAGACTTTTCATGATGTTATCCTTTTTAAAAAGTTAAGATAAAAACAAAGCCCCATCACTAGGGGATGAAAGTTTCAGACGGCCTTGTGTGATTGGAGGCCGTCTGAGACCTTTGCAAAAATAGTCTATTAACGAAATTTGACGCATAAAAATGCGCCAAAAAAATTTTCAATTGACTAAAACCTTCCTAATATTGAGCAAAAAGTAGGAAAAATCAGAAAGGTTTTGAATTTTGGAAATGAGATTGAGCATAAAATTTTAGTAACCTATGTTATTGCAAAGGTCTCCGTCTGAAAGTTTGAAGATGACAGTTTTGTCAGCCTGTCCGAAATTCGATGGATGGGCTTTATTTTGTGTCTTTGGTTATGTCGGATGCTGTCGGTATGGGTGTTATTTGTAAGTCCATGCCGCTCCAGACGATGCCTTCGGGCAGGGGGCGTTTGCCAAAATGGATTATGGGTGTGTGTTCGGATAAGACGTATATCCGTAAGTTGTCTTCTTTGGAGCGTATTTGTTGAATCAGGTCTTGATAACAGGCCTGGTAATCGGCTTCGTTGCCTTTGAGCAGGAAAACGCTGTTTTGCAGGGGGAGGGCGTGGTTGCACAGGATGCGGTAAATTTTTTGCAGGCGTTTGGGACAACAGATGTCGTATGCGATTAGCCATTTCATTGTATTTGTCCCCAGTGTGTTTCAGTGTAGTCAAAATCAGCCGGATCTTGTCTGCCGTGATGGCACAACTCTGCCAGTAGCCGACGTGATGCTTGGATAAGTTCAGGTTGTATATATTGTAGGAAGTGCTCGATTTCACTATAAAATCGGATTCGGGCCGCTTTGCCCATTAGGCAGGCTTCTTGTTTTTGGGTAAAGTCTTCGGGACGGAGTATTTTTTGATGAAAACATTCCGCTGCCCATTGGTCGTATTTGGGGCGCAGTGGTTCGAGCAGGTCTGATGCTAGGGATTCTCGGCTATGGGCGATGGTATGGAAAAATCCTACAAACGGATCTAAGCCGATCAGGTAAATACGGCGGACAATTTCGAAATGGAGTAGGGTGTAGCCGAGTGAGAGTACCGTATTGAAAGGATCTCGAGGAGGTCTCCTGTTTCTGCCTTTGAAGTTAAGTGAGGCGGGCAGGATGTGTTGCCAGGCGGTAAAGTAATGTGCGGAAGCAGCCCCTTCATAGCCGCGAAGGCTGTCTAAATCAGGGCAGTCGGCAATATTTGTCAGTATGTTTTGCAAGGTTTCCGCATGTGGATGCAGGTGGGGATTTTTTTCGGCGGCTTGTTGCACTATGGAAAACTGGTTGTTTACTTTGCCGTGTATCCAATATTTTGCTTGTGCGAGGCAAAATGTTTGATCTGTGGTTGCGCCGAATTGTACCGCCCTGTGTTTGGCATCGACCTGCAAATTGGGCATCATCAATACGGGTTCTTTTTTTCGGCCGTTTAATACCAATAAGCCGATACCGTGTTGTCCTAATCTACCCAATACGGAAGCTGACAGCTGTAAATCTCCATGAATACATACTCTTTCAAGCAAGCGGATAGGGACTGTCCCCAGCTTTTCAGCAGTATTGCTGTCGTAAAAATGAGTGCTTCGCTGTCAACTTTAAGTTGAAGGTTGCGTTTGTCTATAAATAAGGTAGTCATTTTTTTCTTGTCCTATATTGTTAAATGATAAGAAATGGTTGGTAAGATAAGCGTGTGGCAGTGCCGTACATTTTGCTGTAATCCGCTGCAGGCATTTTGAATGTCAGGATTTTGTCTGGGTTTCGAATGATTTTATTGATTGCTAAACAGACATTGTGATACTCGCTTGAGGTCAGCCAGCATTCGTAAAGTGATTTCTGATGGCCGATGGTATAGGCTTTCAGAATTTTTCGGATTTGATATTGCCGACGGCAGTTGCTTATGTCGTAAGCAAAGACGTAATGCGTTCGTTTACTCATGTGATATTTCCCCTTTGACTGTATTTTATCGTGCTTTTATGGAAAAACAAATTTGTACTTGATGTGGGGAGTCGGGCTTGTCGGGATAATACGTTTCATCGGAAGCACGGCAAGAAATGCTGTTAGACGGATAAAGTTGAGAGGTTGATAGATTATTGAACCGGCAGGGATATTTTAAGCCGGAAATAGTCGGACTTAATGCCGAAAATGGATCGGTGCTGTATTTGAAGGTATAGTCAATTAAAAACAAAATGGTACAAT
>NZ_KV789540.1:0-1862 GCF_001807625.1 Neisseria sp. HMSC03D10 | reverse complement strand
GGGGATGTCCAACTTTTGGGGTGCAGTTCAAAACCTTTCAGACGGCCTTTTCTAATAACGGTTGTTTTGTTTATATGGCTAAGCAGCTGGATGATTACGCCAGTGAAATAACGGTTACCGTGCCATGGCTGATTGGTGCAGGGATAAGGCAAAGTCTTTAGCGGTTCAAGATATTATCAATCGTTGGAAGGTTTTAAACAAAATATTTGCGGATGAGGTGATAGGCAGGCTGTCAAAAGTCGAATATGCCCTGCCTAACGGAGCCATGTCCGATTTGCGCCACCTGCTTGCAGAATCGCAACGTTTGCAAAATCAGGCAGTCAGACCGCTGCAAAGTGCCGTAGACGAAGTAAAAGGCACTCTGAACGGGATTGCGAATGCTTTGGAAAAAGAGGTAGGCGGTTTGCAGGCGGCAAGGGTGGGGAACAAAACGCCGGTTCGGCTGGAGAGGCACGACCCGAATATCGTCCGCGGCTGGAATAATGCCAAAAAAGGGCTGTACGGGGAATTGATCAGCGACGAATACATGGTAAATAAGGGGTTCAACAACCTGCTCCCCGATAACCGCCGGGTGCGCAGTTTGGAAGACGCGCCCAAAGGTCGCGGGATAGACGGTATATACGGTAATCCTAATCCGCCGCCGCCGTACATTGTTACGGAGACGAAGTTCAGGACGGCAGTCGGGGAGTACGTGGACAGCGACGGGACGCTGACGAGGGCGAAGAATGTCGAGGGGCTGTTGGGGAATACCAAGGACGGGAAGCAGATGAGTAATAGGTGGATTAAAAATAGATTGGAAAAAGAAATTGGTGATGCACAAGCAAGGAAAGTTGAACAAAGCTATGAAAGTTGGCTGATGATAGTCGGACCGGACGGTAAAGTCGAAACCATCTACAAATTGGATCAAAATGCCAAAGTCGTTGGTACGGTTAAAATTTAAAAAGGAAAGATAATGTGTGAATTTGAAAAGAACAAACGAGCTATTTATTTGATAGAAAATAATTTTCTTCGTAAGAAAAAATTTTTGGAGGAATATAAAGATATAGAATTTTGGTCTATGGAAATTCCTGAGTGGATTGCTGGGCAAGGAGAAAAACAGGTGCGAAACTGGTATTCAAGCCGTAGCGATACACAACTGTCAGACTATATGAAATACGTCCAGCTCCTCTATTCCGCAGGCATTCCCATGCCCGAAGTCGTTTCCGCCACCCATGACATGCTCGAACGCTTCCACAAGCATTTCGACATTGATTTCCCCGAAGACAAGCTGCAACTGTGGGAAGCCGATTCCTACGCCTACATCCTTTGGCTGCTGGGGCTGGCCGTATTGTCCAACCATAAAGAAAGCCTCAACCGCATCCCCGGCTGGCTTTCACCCGATTTGGACGAAAACGGAGAGCGCATTCTTGGCGGTGCCCCACTGGTGGATGCACCGATGAAGGCATTGCTGGATTTGGTCGGATATCGGGGCAGGGTTCAGGTCAATCCCAAACCGTTTTTTCCGAAAAGCGTCTATATGCTGATACCCGACATCATCCATCCGCCCAAAAACCCCGACAACCCGTTTGAACCTTCGGGCATTCCTCGCGGCAGGCTGCTGCGGGACTATCTGAAAGGCTGGTACAAAACTAATAAGGATACTTATTGGTATGACTACCATAAAGTCAGGGATGGAGAATTGTTCTTCGGCTACTGGGCATTTGAAACCGCCATCTTTACCCTGCTGCTTCATGCAGATATGGAAGGTCAACCCTTAAAGGCAATGAGTTTTTATCCGAAGGACTATATCGAATATGCCTGCAAACACGGGTTTGCGGTATTGGACGGCATATAGGATGGCAATGGGAAAGGCCGTCTGAAAA
>NZ_KV789539.1:0-5660 GCF_001807625.1 Neisseria sp. HMSC03D10 | reverse complement strand
GAGGAGGGGGGTATAGTTCGGTTCTTCGCTGCTTCGGCGGTGATTGAACGAACAGGTAAGTATATCACAGTTGGTCTGATTTTTCGAGGTTTTAAGAAAAGTTTTGATTGACAACGAGATGAAATGCTTTATAATTCGTTTTTGCTCTTTAACAAAACAGATTACCGATAAGTGTGAGTGCGACAGCCTCACACTGTTTGAAAGACAGACAAGATGATGTTTTAGACATTGTCCTGTTGGTTTCTTTGAAGCAGACCAGAAGTTAAAAAGTTAGAGATTGAACATAAGAGTTTGATCCTGGCTCAGATTGAACGCTGGCGGCATGCTTTACACATGCAAGTCGGACGGCAGCACAGAGAAGCTTGCTTCTTGGGTGGCGAGTGGCGAACGGGTGAGTAACATATCGGAACGTACCGAGCAGTGGGGGATAACTAATCGAAAGATTAGCTAATACCGCATATCTTCTGAGGAAGAAAGCAGGGGACCATTTGGCCTTGCGCTGTTTGAGCGGCCGATATCTGATTAGCTAGTTGGTGGGGTAAAGGCCTACCAAGGCGACGATCAGTAGCGGGTCTGAGAGGATGATCCGCCACACTGGGACTGAGACACGGCCCAGACTCCTACGGGAGGCAGCAGTGGGGAATTTTGGACAATGGGCGCAAGCCTGATCCAGCCATGCCGCGTGTCTGAAGAAGGCCTTCGGGTTGTAAAGGACTTTTGTCAGGGAAGAAAAGGGCGGGGTTAATACCCCTGTCTGATGACGGTACCTGAAGAATAAGCACCGGCTAACTACGTGCCAGCAGCCGCGGTAATACGTAGGGTGCGAGCGTTAATCGGAATTACTGGGCGTAAAGCGGGCGCAGACGGTTACTTAAGCAGGATGTGAAATCCCCGGGCTCAACCTGGGAACTGCGTTCTGAACTGGGTGACTAGAGTGTGTCAGAGGGAGGTAGAATTCCACGTGTAGCAGTGAAATGCGTAGAGATGTGGAGGAATACCGATGGCGAAGGCAGCCTCCTGGGATAACACTGACGTTCATGCCCGAAAGCGTGGGTAGCAAACAGGATTAGATACCCTGGTAGTCCACGCCCTAAACGATGTCGATTAGCTGTTGGGCAGCATGACTGCTTAGTAGCGAAGCTAACGCGTGAAATCGACCGCCTGGGGAGTACGGTCGCAAGATTAAAACTCAAAGGAATTGACGGGGACCCGCACAAGCGGTGGATGATGTGGATTAATTCGATGCAACGCGAAGAACCTTACCTGGTCTTGACATGTACGGAACCCTTCAGAGACGGAGGGGTGCCTTCGGGAGCCGTAACACAGGTGCTGCATGGCTGTCGTCAGCTCGTGTCGTGAGATGTTGGGTTAAGTCCCGCAACGAGCGCAACCCTTGTCATTAGTTGCCATCATTAAGTTGGGCACTCTAATGAGACTGCCGGTGACAAGCCGGAGGAAGGTGGGGATGACGTCAAGTCCTCATGGCCCTTATGACCAGGGCTTCACACGTCATACAATGGTCGGTACAGAGGGTAGCCAAGCCGCGAGGCGGAGCCAATCTCACAAAACCGATCGTAGTCCGGATTGCACTCTGCAACTCGAGTGCATGAAGTCGGAATCGCTAGTAATCGCAGGTCAGCATACTGCGGTGAATACGTTCCCGGGTCTTGTACACACCGCCCGTCACACCATGGGAGTGGGGGATACCAGAAGTAGGTAGGGTAACCGCAAGGAGCCCGCTTACCACGGTATGCTTCATGACTGGGGTGAAGTCGTAACAAGGTAGCCGTAGGGGAACCTGCGGCTTGGATCACCTCCTTTCTAGAGAAAGAAGAGGTTGTCGCATTCACACTTATCGGTAAACTGTAGAAGATGCGGAAAAATGCTTGAGTGAAGACAAGGTTCGCTTAAGAAGAGAATCCGGGTTTGTAGCTCAGCTGGTTAGAGCACACGCTTGATAAGCGTGGGGTCGGAGGTTCAAGTCCTCCCAGACCCACCAAGAACGGGGGCATAGCTCAGTTGGTAGAGCACCTGCTTTGCAAGCAGGGGGTCATCGGTTCGATCCCGTTTGCCTCCACCAATACTTTCCAAATCAAAGCGAGTTAAAAAGGCAGTGTGACTGCTTTCTTTTTTTTCTAAAGAGAAGTCTGCTGACGAATCAGTTTGACGGAAAAAGAAAGGCTGCTATAATAATCAGCTCATTTTGATTTGCGAAGTAAATAGCAATATTGAACGCATCGATCTTTAACAAATTGGAAAGCCGAAATCAACAAACAAAGACAATGTGTCTGTTTTTGATGATTGACCGATTGCAAACGGTCAGTTGTCTCCTGAACAGGAAAAGAAAAACAGGTACAGTATTTGGGTGATGATTGTATCGACTTAATCCCGAAAGACAAAAGGCGGGATTAAGACACAACAAGCAGTAAGCTTTATCAGAGTAGGAAATTCAAGTTTGATATTCTAGTCAACGGAATGTCAGGCAAAGTCAGAGAAGTTCTTGAAATGATAGAGTCAAGTGAATAAGTGCATCAGGTGGATGCCTTGGCGATGATAGGCGACGAAGGACGTGTAAGCCTGCGAAAAGCGTGGGGGAGCTGGCAATAAAGCTATGATCCCGCGATGTCCGAATGGGGAAACCCACTGCATTCTGTGCAGTATCCTAAGTTGAATACATAGACTTAGAGAAGCGAACCCGGAGAACTGAACCATCTAAGTACCCGGAGGAAAAGAAATCAACCGAGATTCCGCAAGTAGTGGCGAGCGAACGCGGAGGAGCCTGTACGTAATAACTGTCGAGATAGAAGAACAAGCTGGGAAGCTTGACCATAGTGGGTGATAGTCCCGTATTCGAAATCTCAACGGTGGTACTAAGCGTACGAAAAGTAGGGCGGGACACGTGAAATCCTGTCTGAATATGGGGGGACCATCCTCCAAGGCTAAATACTCATCATCGACCGATAGTGAACCAGTACCGTGAGGGAAAGGCGAAAAGAACCCCGGGAGGGGAGTGAAATAGAACCTGAAACCTGATGCATACAAACAGTGGGAGCACCCTTGTGGTGTGACTGCGTACCTTTTGTATAATGGGTCAACGACTTACATTCAGTAGCGAGCTTAACCGAATAGGGGAGGCGTAGGGAAACCGAGTCTTAATAGGGCGAACAGTTGCTGGGTGTAGACCCGAAACCGAGTGATCTATCCATGGCCAGGTTGAAGGTGCCGTAACAGGTACTGGAGGACCGAACCCACGCATGTTGCAAAATGCGGGGATGAGCTGTGGATAGGGGTGAAAGGCTAAACAAACTCGGAGATAGCTGGTTCTCCCCGAAAACTATTTAGGTAGTGCCTCGAGCAAGACACTGATGGGGGTAAAGCACTGTTATGGCTAGGGGGTTATTGCAACTTACCAACCCATGGCAAACTAAGAATACCATCAAGTGGTTCCTCGGGAGACAGACAGCGGGTGCTAACGTCCGTTGTCAAGAGGGAAACAACCCAGACCGCCAGCTAAGGTCCCAAATGATAGATTAAGTGGTAAACGAAGTGGGAAGGCCCAGACAGCCAGGATGTTGGCTTAGAAGCAGCCATCATTTAAAGAAAGCGTAATAGCTCACTGGTCGAGTCGTCCTGCGCGGAAGATGTAACGGGGCTCAAATCTATAACCGAAGCTGCGGATGCCAGTTTACTGGCATGGTAGGGGAGCGTTCTGTAGGCCGATGAAGGTGCATTGTAAAGTGTGCTGGAGGTATCAGAAGTGCGAATGTTGACATGAGTAGCGATAAAGCGGGTGAAAAGCCCGCTCGCCGAAAGCCCAAGGTTTCCTACGCAACGTTCATCGGCGTAGGGTGAGTCGGCCCCTAAGGCGAGGCAGAAATGCGTAGTCGATGGGAAACAGGTTAATATTCCTGTACTTGATTCAAATGCGATGTGGGGACGGAGAAGGTTAGGTTAGCAAGCTGTTGGAATAGCTTGTTTAAGCCGGTAGGTGGAAGACTTAGGCAAATCCGGGTCTTCTTAACACCGAGAAGTGACGACGAGTGTCTACGGACATGAAGTAACCGATACCACGCTTCCAGGAAAAGCCACTAAGCTTCAGTTTGAATCGAACCGTACCGCAAACCGACACAGGTGGGCAGGATGAGAATTCTAAGGCGCTTGAGAGAACTCGGGAGAAGGAACTCGGCAAATTGATACCGTAACTTCGGGAGAAGGTATGCCCTCTAAGGTTAAGGACTTGCTCCGTAAGCCTCGGAGGGTCGCAGAGAATAGGTGGCTGCGACTGTTTATTAAAAACACAGCACTCTGCTAACACGAAAGTGGACGTATAGGGTGTGACGCCTGCCCGGTGCTGGAAGGTTAATTGAAGATGTGAGAGCATCGGATCGAAGCCCCAGTAAACGGCGGCCGTAACTATAACGGTCCTAAGGTAGCGAAATTCCTTGTCGGGTAAGTTCCGACCCGCACGAATGGCGTAACGATGGCCACACTGTCTCCTCCCGAGACTCAGCGAAGTTGAAGTGGTTGTGAAGATGCAATCTACCCGCTGCTAGACGGAAAGACCCCGTGAACCTTTACTGTAGCTTTGCATTGGACTTTGAAGTCACTTGTGTAGGATAGGTGGGAGGCTTAGAAGCAGAGACGCCAGTCTCTGTGGAGCCGTCCTTGAAATACCACCCTGGTGTCTTTGAGGTTCTAACCCAGACCCGTAATCCGGGTCGGGGACCGTGCATGGTAGGCAGTTTGACTGGGGCGGTCTCCTCCCAAAGAGTAACGGAGGAGTTCGAAGGTTACCTAGGTCCGGTCGGAAATCGGACTGATAGTGCAATGGCAAAAGGTAGCTTAACTGCGAGACCGACAAGTCGAGCAGGTGCGAAAGCAGGACATAGTGATCCGGTGGTTCTGTATGGAAGGGCCATCGCTCAACGGATAAAAGGTACTCCGGGGATAACAGGCTGATTCCGCCCAAGAGTTCATATCGACGGCGGAGTTTGGCACCTCGATGTCGGCTCATCACATCCTGGGGCTGTAGTCGGTCCCAAGGGTATGGCTGTTCGCCATTTAAAGTGGTACGTGAGCTGGGTTTAAAACGTCGTGAGACAGTTTGGTCCCTATCTGCAGTGGGCGTTGGAAGTTTGACGGGGGCTGCTCCTAGTACGAGAGGACCGGAGTGGACGAACCTCTGGTGTACCGGTTGTAACGCCAGTTGCATAGCCGGGTAGCTAAGTTCGGAAGAGATAAGCGCTGAAAGCATCTAAGCGCGAAACTCGCCTGAAGATGAGACTTCCCTTGCGGTTTAACCGCACTAAAGAGTCGTTCGAGACCAGGACGTTGATAGGTGGGGTGTGGAAGCGCGGTAACGCGTGAAGCTAACCCATACTAATTGCTCGTGAGGCTTGACTCTATCATTTGAAGAACTTCAAATAAAAAGCTTACTGACTGATTCAGTCATCACCAAATATATTGATTAAGGCTTTGCCGATTTGTACAGTTTAAGTTTGGCGGCCATAGCGAGTTGGTCCCACGCCTTCCCATCCCGAACAGGACCGTGAAACGACTCAGCGCCGATGATAGTGTGGTTCTTCCATGCGAAAGTAGGTCACTGCCAAACACCTATCCTAAGCCCCCGACAGATGTCGGGGGCTTTTACTTTGTATTGT
>NZ_KV789538.1:0-17297 GCF_001807625.1 Neisseria sp. HMSC03D10 | reverse complement strand
GCAGAGGCTGAGACAATGAACACGTTCTAAGAGAAAAGGCAGAATTGTATGGTAACGTCAGTTATTTATGGGAAGAAAGCCGTAATTTAAATGGTATGCTTAAAATAAAGCCAAGGATAAGAGCCTATAAAATATCAATTAGGGATTAATTATACTGCTGTTTAGGACGGTGAAAATCCGGCTTTATTAAATCATTTGTTGGCGGAGTTATAGGAGGAGCTGCTGGTGGATGTTCGCCATCATATTTATCTGCATCTTCTCCATCAAGAAAACCGCTGCTGACTCCAATTTGAATGGTGATGCGAAATGTCAAATTTGTACATAACATTTGCTTTGATGATTGCATTCAATATTATTTTACGCAAATTATATAAAAAATTTGCTTGTAAAAATGGTTGGTGTGAGTTCATCTATTATTTTGTTATCTTTTTTCTTAATATTCACATATTTGTTCATTATGTGAAATGGTGAGATATACGGCAGTCAAGATGATATATGCTGTTGTATATTTATTCTTGGTGAATATAATGAGAATGGTGTTACTCTTTTATACAAATTATTTATGAAGAGGAAGCTGAACGTGATACATCGTTTTTTTACTTGAAGTCCGAAATGTCAGACGGAGTACGCAGTCGGCCAGATAAAATGGTGGCGTGCATTTTGAATTTGAGCCAATAAGGTTGTCTGAAAATTTTTTTAGACGACCTTTTGGCCCAAACCCTTCATTGCCAAAACCTCACAACTCCTTAAAAATCAGCTATAATTGCCGACTATTTTGATTCCGGTATCCCTATTTGAAATGGCACAAAAAATCCAATCCGTCAAAGGCATGAACGACCTTTTGCCCGTCGAACAAAAAGATTTCAAGCTGACCGCTGCGTTTTGGCAGGCGTTTGAAGATGTGGTCGGCCGCTGGACGCGTGCTTATGGTTATCAGCAAATCCGTACGCCGATTGTCGAGCAGACGGGTTTGTTTGTCCGCTCCATCGGCGAAGAAACCGATGTGGTCGGTAAGGAAATGTACACTTTTTCCGATTCCAACGATTCTTTGAGCCTGAGTCTGCGGCCGGAGGGTACGGCATCCTGCCTGCGTGCGGTGGTCGAACACAATCTGTTGTACAACAGCCCGCAAAAGCTGTGGTACATGGGGCCGATGTTCCGCCGCGAGCGTCCGCAAAAAGGACGCTACCGCCAGTTTCATCAGGTCGGTATCGAGGCGTTGGGTTTTGAAGGTCCGGACATCGACGCCGAAATCATCGCGATGTCGGCGGATTTGTGGGACAAGCTGGGTATCCGCGATTACCTGACTTTGGAAATCAACAGCTTGGGTAACCGCGAAGAGCGTGCGGCGCACCGTGCGGCTTTGGTCGAATATCTGACCCGTTATGAAGACAAATTGGATGAAGACAGCAAACGTCGTCTGAAAACCAATCCGTTGCGCGTTTTGGATTCTAAAAATCCCGATTTGCAGGAAATCTGCAATGCCGCGCCGCATTTGACTGATTATCTGGGCGAGGAATCGCGCAATCATTACAGCCGTTTCAAAGCCATGCTGGAAGGCTTGGGCATTCAATATGTTGAAAATCCGCGGCTGGTGCGCGGCTTGGATTATTACAACCAAACCGTTTTTGAATGGACGACCGACAAACTCGGCGCGCAGGCGACGGTGTGCGGCGGCGGCCGTTACGACGGTTTGATTGAAGAACTCGGCGGCAAGCCCGCTCCGTCTATCGGCTTTGCAATGGGCATCGAGCGGCTGCTGCTGCTGGTTAGCGAATACGGTTCGCTGGAAGTCAATGCCGCGCCTGACGTGTACGCCATGCATCAGGGCGAGGGCGCGGATTTGCAAGTGATGAAATACGCGCAAGCCTTACGCGCACAAGGTTTCAACGTGATGCAGCATTCCGGCTATCAAAGCCTGAAAGCGCAAATGAAAAAAGCCGACAACAGCGGCGCGCGCTTTGCCCTGATTGTTGCGCAAGACGAATTGGCGAACGGTACGGTTACGCTTAAAGACATGAACGGCGCACACGGTCAGCAAACCGTCGCCGCCGACGATTTAATCCACACTTTACAACAATGGAAGAACGCATAAATGGCAGCCCATCTCGAAGAACAACAAGAATTAGACAATTTTAAATACTTTTGGAAAAGTACCGGCCGATGGCTGTTTGCCCTGCTGATCGCGGCGGCATTGGGCTATTTGGGCTATACCATGTATAAGAGCCATAAAGCCTCGCAAAGTCAGGAAGCTGCCGAAGTATTGGCGAAAATCGTCGATAAAATGCAGGCAAAAGCCTCGCAAGCCGAAGTGAATGCCGATTTGACCAACCTCCAGCAAAATTACCCGGACTCCATTGCCGCCGCGCAAGCGACGCTGATGGCGGCTGCGACCGAATATGATGCCCGCCGTTACGATGTGGCGGAAGGTCATCTGAACTGGGTGTTGAAAAACCAAAAAGCCCCGCTGGTTCAAGCATTGGCGGCGCAGCGTTTGGGTATCGTCCTGTTGCAGCAGAAAAAATACGATGCCGCGATTGCCGCTTTGAATACGAAAGTTGAAGCCGATTTCGAGCCGCTGCTTTTGGAAGCGAAAGGCGATGTTTATGCCGCGCAAAACAAAACCAAAGAAGCTGCGCAAAGCTATCAGCAGGCTTTGGAAAAGCTGCCTAAAGACGCCATCGAACGCGAATTGCTGCAAATGAAGCTGGATTCGCAAAAATAAGGTCGTCTGAAAAATTGAGAGACGTATGCGGCTTGTCGGAATCTTTCCGGCAAGCCTTGTCTGTTTTAATTGTGTTCCACTATATTTTCAGACGACCTTTTGTTTGAATATGCATCATGCAGGGACAAGATTCGCCGAACAGGTCGTCTGAAAAGGCAGATTATTTGGCTTTGCGTTTGAGTAGAAAATACATAGGTACGATATAAAAAAGCGTGCTGATAATTAATGAGACTATGATTTTGAGTGGTCGGTCTGTTTGATACACGCCGAGCAATAAGCCAATCCCGAAATTTACAGGGAGAAAAATGCATAGTGATGTTAAGATGATTTTTTTCATTGCGTAAAATCCATTAACTATGGCTGGATGAAACTCGCCATACCATATTTGTAGTTGATAAGCGCAGGCAAGTTCCCCAAGTCAAAGATGGCTGTATGGGACGGAAATTCCAGCTCAAGCCATTGTTGCTGTTGAATCTATTTTCAGACGACCCCTTATCTTTTTTAACCTACCGTGTTTTGAAAAACACCTGCTCGTGTTGCAGGTTCGATTCCGAACCGACACTTGACACAGAAAGACCTCATCATGAAACCCACCATCGCCCTTGTCGGCCGCCCGAATGTTGGCAAATCCACCTTGTTCAACCGCCTGACGCGCACCAAAGACGCGCTTGTGCACGACCTGCCCGGCCTGACCCGCGACCGCCATTACGGACACGGCAAAATCGGCAGCAAACCTTATCTCGTCATCGATACCGGCGGTTTCGAGCCGGTTGTGGACAGCGGCATTTTGCACGAAATGGCGAAGCAGACTTTGCAGGCTGTCGATGAAGCCGACGCCGTTGTGTTCTTGGTGGACGGTCGCACCGGCTTGACCCCGCAAGACAAAATCATCGCCGACCGTCTGCGCCAAAGCCCGCGCCCCGTTTATCTGGCGGTAAACAAAGGAGAAGGCGGCAACAGAGCCGTGCTTGCCGCCGAGTTTTACGAGCTGGCATTGGGCGAGCCGCACGTTATTTCCGGTGCGCACGGCGACGGTGTGTATTACCTGATTGAAGAAATTTTAGAAAACTTCCCTGAGCCTGAAGCCGAAGAAGCCGATGTAAAACATCCTGTTTTTGCCGTTATCGGTCGTCCGAATGTCGGCAAATCCACGCTGGTTAACGCCATTCTCGGCGAAGAGCGCGTGATTGCCTTCGATATGGCAGGCACGACGCGCGACAGCATCCACATCGATTTCGAACGCGAAGGCAAACCGTTTACCATCATCGATACCGCAGGCGTGCGTCGTCGCGGCAAAGTTGATGAGGCTGTGGAAAAGTTCTCCGTTATCAAAGCGATGCAGGCGGTTGAGGCGGCAAACGTTGCCGTTTTGGTATTGGACGCGCAGCAAGACATCGCCGACCAAGATGCCACGATTGCCGGTTTCGCCTTGGAAGCAGGGCGCGCGCTGGTGGTTGCCGTCAATAAATGGGACGGCATCAACGAAGAGCGCCGCGAGCAAATCAAACGCGACATTTCCCGCAAACTGTATTTCCTCGATTTTGCCAAGTTCCACTTCATTTCCGCATTGAAAGAACGCGGTATAGACGGGTTGTTCGACAGCATTCAGGCAGCCTACAACGCCGCCATGATCAAGATGCCGACGCCGAAAATTACCCGCGTCCTGCAAAGCGCCGTCGAACGCCAACAGCCGCCGCGCGCAGGTTTGGTACGCCCGAAAATGCGCTATGCCCACCAAGGCGGCATGAACCCGCCCGTGATTGTGGTACACGGTAATTCGCTGCACGCGATTTCTGACAGCTATACGCGTTACCTGACCCAGACGTTCCGCAAAGCCTTCAACCTGCAAGGTACGCCGCTGCGGATTCAATACAATGTTTCGGAAAACCCGTATGAAAATGCGGAAGACAAACCGAAGAAAAAACCGCTGCGCCGCGTCAGCCTGAGCAACCGCATCGAAAAACGCGAAGGCCGCAAGGAAGAGAAAAACCGTTTTAAAAAGAAAACCAAAGTCAGCGTGAAAAAACAGCACAGCAAATAAATCTGACGGAACAAGGGGCGTGCCACGAGGTATGCCCCCTTTTAGATTGCAGCCGGGGTGAGTAGGGCGGTTGGAGGTGAATCCTCTTAAAGGTTTTAGCTAAGGTATTGTAATAAAAATATTTTATCTGATAGTAAGGTCGTCTGAAAATCCAAATCTGCCAACCTGTTCCCTATGGTAAAAATCGTTCGTATTGAAATGATTTGTATAATACATCCGGGTAAAAAATCGTTGGAAAGCCCGTCGTTTGATAGAGGTTTGCATATTCTTACGGAAAAATAGTTGGTAATTTTTCTCGTTCGGGTCTACAATCCGACTCATGTTCGTTTTCAAAACGATTTCAAAATCATAATAATGGAGCTTATGAATATGACAGCTAAAGGACAAATGTTACAAGATCCTTTTTTGAATGCGTTGCGTAAAGAGCACGTTCCGGTTTCGATTTATCTGGTCAACGGTATCAAACTGCAAGGCCAAGTCGAGTCGTTTGACCAATACGTCGTTCTGCTGCGTAATACTTCCGTTACCCAAATGGTTTATAAACACGCCATCTCAACGATCGTTCCTGCCCGTGCCGTGAGCCTGCAACACGAGAACAAACCCCAAGCCGCTGCGGCTGCTCCGGTTCAAGTTGAGACCGTGCAACAACCTGCCGAATAATGTATGTAACGCATTAATCGATTCTGATACCTTACCGCTTGGTCGGTAAGGTATTTTTATTTTCAGACGACCTTTAATTTTATGCAGCTCGAAAACATCCTCCCTTTTGCACACATGCTTCTCAAACAAGCCTTAAAACCCGATGCCCGCGCTTTGGACGGTACGGCGGGAAACGGCAACGATACGCTGATGCTGGCGCGTTCGATCGGCAGCGGCGGGAAAGTGTGGGCGTTTGACGTTCAAGAGCAGGCATTGGCAAACACCCGAATGCGCTTGGAAGAAGCGGGCATAGCGGATAGGGCGGAATTGATATTGGATGGACATGAAAACCTTGCCGCCCATATCCGCGAACCGTTGGACGCGGCGGTATTCAATTTCGGCTGGCTGCCCGGCGGCGATAAAAGCTGTACGACAGAAGCGGCAACCAGTATCCGTGCGTTGGCATCCGCCTTGTCGCTGCTGAAAACGGGCGGGGTGGCGGTTGCCGTGCTGTATCCGGGACATGAGGCGGGGCAGCATGAAGCGCAGGCAATCGAAGATTGGGCGCAGCGGTTGCCGCAGGATGAATTCGCCGTTTTGCGTTATGGTTTTATCAACCGCCGCAACCGCCCGCCGTATTTGTTGGCGTTTGAAAAGTTACGTCAAGAATGAATGTTTGGGGTAGAATAGGCGCTTCTTTCAAAAACAATAACGTGCGACCGCTATGCAATATCTGTTTGTAAAATACAGCCATCAGATTTTCGTCACCATCACCATTTTGGTGTTCAATATCCGCTTCTTCCTGCTTTGGCGGCATCCCGACAAACCTTTGGCGGGATTCTGGAAAGCCCTTCCCCACCTCAACGACACCATGCTGCTCTTTACCGGCTTGTGGCTGATGAAGATTACCCACTTTTCGCCCTTCAATTCGCTGTGGCTCGGCAGTAAAATCCTGCTGCTGCTGGTTTACATCGGGCTGGGTATGGTCATGATGCGTTCCCGTCCGCGTTCGCCGAAGTTTTACGCCATTTATGTTTTGTCGATGGCTTGCGTCGGCTGCATCGTCTATCTTGCCAAAACCAAAACGCTGCCGTTTTAAAGAGGTCGTCTGAAAATGCCGCAAACTCATTTTGCCGTCATCGCTTTGGGCAGCAACCTTGCCGAGCCTGCCCGCCAAGTCCGCGCCGCCTTGTCCGCGATGGAGGCGCATCCGCAGATTCAAATCGAAAAAACTTCCTCGCTGTATGTGACCGCGCCGGTCGGCTACGACGATCAGCCTGATTTCGTCAATGCCGTTTGTTCCGTCCGCACTTCATTGGACGGCGTTTCGCTGCTTACCGTGTTGAACCGCATCGAGGCGGATTTCGGGCGGGAACGCACATTCCGAAACGCCCCGCGCACATTGGACTTGGACATCATCGATTTTGACGGCATTTCCAGCAGTGACCCGCATCTGACCCTACCACATCCGCGCGCGCACGAACGCAGCTTTGTGATGAAGCCGCTGGCTGAAATCCTGCCCGATTTTGTTTTGGGCGGACACGGACGGGCGGCGGATTTGGCGGCTGCTTTGGGCGAGGAAGGAATACGCCTGTTGGCAGCCGTTTGAAGCAAGACGGTGAAATAAAAACGCCTGTTTGTTTCAATCGCGTGTCAAAGTTTTTATTTGAAGCTAGCTCGGTTCAAAAGGTCGTCTGAAAAGGAAAATGGCTTGGCAGTTTCCTTTTTCAGACGACCTTTCAAGAAGGACGGCGGCAGGTTTGGGCAAACTCCGTCGGTCTGATAAAATGCCACCTTTCCAAAATATCAAAACAAAATCATCCATCAAACCATGAACTACCGTTATATTGTCGTCGAAGGCTCCATCGGCAGCGGGAAAAACGCCTTGAGCCGCCGCCTTGCAGAACATTTCAGCGCGCTGTCGCTGGCGGAAAACCCCGAACACAACCCCTTCCTCATGAAGTTTTACGCCAACGCCTCCCATCACGGCTTGGCAACCGAGCTTTTTTTCCTGATGCGCCGCGCCGAAAGCGTGGACATCATCAAAAACGAATACGCACAAGGCGGCATGGTCGTCGCCGATTTCCTGTTGGAAAAGGACCGGATTTTCACGCCGGTCGTGTTGAATGAAGACGAGCAGCAGCTCTTCGCCGATTTGAAACAAAAAATCCTGCCGCAGTATCCCGCGCCCGATTTGGTGATCTACCTGCAAACCGCCGTGGACGGCAACCGCAAACGCCTGCAAAAACGCGGCGACGGCATCATCAATCTCTTCCCCGAAGGCTATTTGGGGCGGATACACGAGGGATACAGCCAGTTTTTCCACCTTTATCAAAACGCCCCGCTGCTGACCGTCAATGCCGACGAGTTGGACTTGCAAGGCAATGATGAACATTTCCGGCTGTTGCTCAATGCGCTGAATGATTTGCAGGGAACGCGCAATTATCTGAATTTGAGCGAACGCTGACGCAGTTTGCAAGATTGTGGTGAAACGCCGAAGCGGCTATGTTGGGGGATTCATTTTATTTCCTTGCCCGCTACTACGTTTCCGTCTTAGGTCGTCTGAAAGGAGACATCATGACCCAATACCGATTCACTTTGCCCTCAAGCAGCGGCAACGACTTCGATTCTGCCGAACATCTGCCGCTGATTGTTTATTTCTACCCCAAAGACAGCACGCCCGGCTGCACCACCGAAGGCTTGGATTTCAACGCCCGTTTGCCGCAATTCAAAGAACTCGGCTATACCGTCGTCGGCATCTCGCGCGACGGCGTGAAATCGCATCAGAATTTCTGCGCCAAGCAAGGCTTCAATTTTGAATTGTTGAGCGACAAAGACGAAACCGTGTGTAAAATGTTTGACGTGATCAAGCTGAAAAAGCTCTACGGCAAAGAGTCTTTGGGTATTGAACGCAGCACATTCGTATTGGACGCAAACGGCGAAATCATCCACGAATGGCGCAAAGTCAAAGTCGCTGGACACGCGCAGGAAGTTTTGGAAACACTGTCCCGATAAACCGTAATGCAGCAAAAGGTCGTCTGAAAACGAACATGGTGGGCTCTGCCCAAGCAGGTTTTCATTTTCAGACGACCTTTTATAATGGACGTCAATCAGGGCAGGGTTGCTTGTCCTGATTCATATTCAATCCACGATACACACCATCTTTGGACTGCCCGTAAAACCCCATGACCAACGAACTCATAGACAAACTGCTCGAATCGCTGTGGCTGCAAGACCGTCTCAGCCATAACACCTTGCAAGGCTACCGCCGTGATTTGGAAAAAATCGCCGCGCGCTTGGAAGCGGGCGGACATACCTGGCTGGATGCCGAAGCCGCCGATTTAGCGGACGCCGTCTATGCGGCAGACGAAAAACACAGCTCGCAGGCGCGCGCCCTGTCCGCCTGCAAACGCCTATACGCCTGGTTAGAAGAAACCGAGCGTCGGACGGACAACCCGACCCGTTTCCTCAAAGCCCCGAAACAGACGCAAAAGCTGCCCACACTGATTACCGAAGCGCAAATCGAAAACCTGCTCGCCGCGCCCGATACCGATACGCCGCACGGCCTGCGCGACAAAGCCCTGCTCGAAGTCATGTACGCCACAGGTTTACGCGTAACCGAAGCCGTCAAGCTCCAACTGGGCGACCTCGACCTCAACCGAGGCTGCATCCGCACCATAGGCAAAGGCGACAAACTGCGTATCGTGCCTATGGGCGAAGAAGCCGTTTACTGGGTCGAACGCTATTGCGCCGAATCGCGCCCGCTGCTGCTCAAAAACAAAATCTGCGACGAAGTCTTCGTCAGCCAAAAACGCAGCGGCATCTCCCGCCAACTCGCGTGGATGATTGTCAAAAATTATGCGGACGCCGCCGGCATCACTTCGCTCAGCCCGCACGGCCTGCGCCACGCCTTCGCCACCCACCTCGTCAACCACGGCGTCGATTTGCGTGCCGTACAACTCATGCTCGGACACGCCAACATCAACACCACCCAAATCTACACCCACGTCGCCAACATCCGCTTGAAAAACATCGTTGACGAACACCATTCGCGGAATTAAACGATTCTATTGAAAAAGGTCGCCTGAAAACGGAAATTTCGTTTTCAGACGACCTTTTTTGTTGATATGGCATTAAACATTCAAAATGAGTTAATTTATAAAATATCAATCGAAATATATATTTCAATAGAAAATTACCAAGATAAACCAAGAGGTAAACCTTGCAATGCAAACAGTTTTTATTTATATTCATGTTTAAGAATAAAACACACTATCAATACTGAGCGAAAGAAAACACGGAGCACATTATGTTTGTCTGCATCTGCAACGCCATTACCGACCACGAAATCAAAGAAACCATCGCCGCCGGCGCAAGTACGATGAGCGATTTGCAGGCTCAATTAGGAGTAGCTACTTGCTGTGGGTGTTGCAGCGAATTGGCTGCTTCGTTTCTGAATATCAACAATGCCCAAACTACCATTACCGCTGGTATTAATGTTCAGTCTTAATTTCATCTAGAATTCAAACAAGGTCGTCTGAAACCAAAATCTTTGGTTTCAGACGACCTTTTGCATCTACTCTAAAATAAAACAGTATATGCCGAACTGCCGTTTTGAAGTTAATCGGCTATACCTTACAATCTCGATTTCCGTTTACAGTAAAGAGTCTATTATGAAACTGACGTTGATGTTTCGCGAATATTGCAGCCTCTGCCACAAAATGCGCGAACAGCTTAAACCATATCAAGAAAGATTTGGCTTTGAGCTGGAAATTCTTGATGTTGATGAAGATCCTGTCTTGGAGGAAAAATATAATGAACTTGTCCCTGTTTTGCTTGATGGCGAAACAGAAATTTGCCATTGGTTTTTGGATGGGGAAAAATTGAAAACCTTTTTGGAAACAAAATGTGATGGGGTATAACGGCTGAAAGTATTTCTGTTTTGATAAGTTGGTTTCGATAAATTGAAAACAGCTCGTCTGAAAAATTTTCAAAGAATTTCAGGATTTTGTTCTTACGCTACCGCTATATGAATAAAAGGCTGCCTGATTTTTATTTCAGACAACCTTTGAAATATCATGAGGGGTAAGCATCATCCCCTCTGTTTTGTTTAACCGGCTACGGGTGTAGTCGGAGCAACCGGTTTTCTGGTGAAGGAGGCGCGTTTTGCGGCTTGGTAAATAGCCAGTCGTCTGCGATGTGGCATTATTTTTCCTTTCTGTGATTTAAAGGATTATCCCGAAACGAAAGATAAATAAAATCATAAATTTACCGTTTAATAATCCTGTCGTTGATTGTTTATTGGGCTTTTATCGCTTATTCAATATATTGTGAGATGTTAGATTATAATGATAGCTGTTTTTTATTTAAACTAAAAGATGAATTGTGTAAAGTTAAATACCTGTTTCGTAAGGCTTGACGTTTATATAAAAAAGCCCCTGATAACAGGGGCTTTTCAGTAAAGATTAGTCCAATTTACCGATGATGTCGTTTAAAGCTTTTTGCCAGTCAGAGGGTTTGATGCCGTAATCGTTTTCGATTTTTCGACAATCCATAATACTGTACTCGGGACGTGGTGCAGGAAGAGGATATTGATCAGTGGTGATGGGTGTTAATTGCGGCATTTTGAAATTATTGTCATGTTTTAGTGCTGTTTGAAAGATAGTTTGACTGAATTCATACCAAGTAACAGATTTGTTGCCGCCGAAGTGGTAGATCCCTCTAGAAGGCGATGGGTGTTGCAAAAGGGTAATGATGGCTTGCGCCAAATCCCCCGCATAGGTCGGGCATCCGATTTGATCGTTGACAACGGAAAGGCTGTCTCGTTCTTTTGCCAAGCGCAGCATGGTTTTAACAAAATTATTGCCGTATTCGCTAAATAGCCAAGAGGTACGGATAATTGTGCTTTCCGGATTAGCGGCAAGCGCGAGTAGTTCGCCGGTGGCTTTAGTGCGGCCATATACGCTTTGCGGATTGGTGTAGTCATGTTCACGATAGGGCGTTTTGCTTGTCCCGTCGAAAACGTAATCGGTCGATACATGGATAAATCGGGCATGAACAGAACGTGCCGCATCGGCAAGGTTGTGAACGGCTGCGGCGTTAACGGCAAATGCTGCAGGAACGTTTGTTTCTGCGCGATCGACAGCGGTATAGGCAGCGGCATTGACAATTGCATCGGGTTGAAAGCTTTGAACCATATTGCGTACAGCATCAGCATCTGTAATATCCAAGGAAGAGGAGTCAGTAGCAATCAGCTCCCAATTATCAGGAAGTCGGTCTCGGAAGCAGTGTGCGAGTTGTCCTTTAGAGCCTGTCAGCAGAGTCCTCATGGTATATCTCCTTAATGAATATTGTTTCGGCAAGATGGACATCATTATAGAGCAAACATCAGCTCTTAACAGCATTTTACGCCTTCACCGTTTTGAACTTATGTTTATCGGAAAATTTGAACGGGGTAAGGAACGATCGTTGCAATGTCTCGCTAATATTTGGTGGTAAGATAAGACGGATGATGAAAAATTTTGTTTGAAGAGGGAAAAAAGGAATCTCTGTTGTGGAAAAAAACAATAAATAGTACGTTGAAATAAATAATATTATTTCGACAAAATAATCAATATCTTGTTTTTTAAAAAGGAATTATCATTAGAATAAAGTGTCAATTTAAATTTGATTGCTTTAAAAAATGTTTCCATTCGTCTGAAATTTCAACCGTTAGCGAATTGAAAAACAGTTAATCATGAAATATCACTAGAATAACAGTGTAGGCAGTTTGATCAGTTTGCTTTTTGACAAAAGGCCTATGCTTCTTAATTACATATATTCTGGGAGTGATTTATCATGACTTATCATTATGGCGGCTATTCTTCTAAAGCCCACTTCAACTCATACTGCCCTCCGGCTAAACCCTACAATCCTTACTGCCCTCCTAGCCATGGCGGTTTCGGTTACAAAGGCGGTTTCCATAACTACGGTTCTTCACACGGCTTCAAAATGCCTCACGGCAAATTCGGTCATGGCGCCTACTGCCCTCCGCCGAAACCCGTGTACAAATGCATTATTATTGATTTCAAATGCAATCCGGGTAAACCTTATTACCCTAAACCAGCTCCAAAACCGGTTCCTCCAAAGCATGTTGATCCTTACTGCCCACCGGTTGAACCAAAACCACAGCCTCAACCACACCCACAACCACAACCTAAGCCGCAGCCACAACCTCAGCCGCAGCCTAAACCTCAACCGCAGCCGCAGCCGCAGCCTAAACCTCAACCGCAGCCCAAACCGCAGCCTAAACCCAACGATAAAGACTGCAAAGATTGTGTTGATGATCAAAACCAACAAAATACCTACGGACATGACGACAAAAATCCGGGCAACATTATCCATGTTGATGGTTCGACCAAAGATAAAAATGGCCTGACCAATACCGTAGGTACTGATAAGAAAGATACCATTTACGGTACTAGTGGTGAAGACGTGATTTATGGCGGCGACGGTGCCGACGTGATTTACGGCGGTGACGGCAACGACACTTTGCAAGGCGGTAACAACGGCGACTCTCTGTACGGTCAAGGCGGTAAAGACTACCTGCAAGGCGGTGACGGTAACGACTACTTGAACGGTGGTGCCGACGCTGACATCATGCGCGGTGGTGATGGTAATGACGTTTACTTTGTTGATCACAAAGGCGACGAAGTTATCGAATATGGTAATTTAAACGGCGGTATTGATACTGTCCGTACAGTAATCGACTACACCCTGACCGACAACGTTGAACACCTGTTCTTGCAAGGTTCCGGCAACCTCAACGGTACTGGTAACGCTCTGAACAACGACATCAACGGCAACTCCGGCAACAACCACCTGTACGGCTTGGCAGGCGACGACTGTCTGGTTGGTAAAGACGGTAACGACTACCTCGACGGCGGCATCGGCAACGATGTCCTGATCGGCGGTACCGGCGACGATACCTACTTCTTCGATAAAGGTTACGGTCGTGACACCATCCAAGACGAAAGCGGTAACGATACCCTGCAATTCGGCAAAGGTATTTCTGCTTCCGACGTGTTGTTGAGCAAAACAGGCAACAGCCTGACCGTATCTGTCGGCGGCGGTGACACTGTTACCATTGACGACTGGTTCTCCGGTAACAACCATAAGATCGAAAACTTCAAGTTTGCCGATGGCAGTACTTACGAAGTAACCGGTCATGGCGATTACTACTCTCTGTCAGCTGTAAACAGCATCCAACAACAAACCCAAGTGCCTAGCATCTAATCTCTGATTAGCAATACTTAGGATTGATAAGGTCGTCTGAAAGCGTCTGCATCCGTGCAAAACGTTTTCAGACGACCTATTTTGTAAACAATCTGACCCAAAAATCCAAATTCGGATAAAATAACGGAATCCTGTTTAAACCGAGTCAGCGAAGGGAGAAACCTGAAATGTCCGAAATCAGCTTGAAAAAGATTTACTCCGGAAAAGTGCGAGATTTATACGAAATCGACAGCAAGCGCATGTTGATGGTCGCATCCGACCGATTGTCTGCATTTGACGTGATTTTAGACAATCCGATTCCGGGTAAAGGAGAAATTTTGACGCAGATTTCCAATTTCTGGTTTCAAAAACTGGCGCATATCATGCCCAATCATTTTACCGGCGATACGGTTTATGATGTGTTGCCTGAACGTGAAGCCAAAGCCATCGAGAAACGCGCGGTTGTCGCCAAAAAACTGACTCCTGTCAAAGTAGAGGCGATTGTGCGCGGTTATTTGGCGGGCAGCGGGTGGAAAGATTACCAAAAAAACGGTTCTGTATGTGGCATCAAACTTCCCGAAGGGATGAAAGAAGCGCAGCAGCTTCCGGAAGTGATTTTTACCCCGTCCACCAAGGCTGCCGTCGGTGATCATGATGAAAACATCAGTTTTGAAGAATGCGAACGCATTATCGGTAAAGAGTTGGCGGCTGAAGTGCGCGCTAAAGCCATTCAGCTTTATACGGAAGCCGCAGAATATGCAAAATCACGCGGTATCATCATATGCGATACCAAATTTGAATTCGGGCTGGATGAAAACGGTACATTAACCCTGATGGATGAAGTACTGACGCCCGATTCCAGCCGCTTTTGGCCGGCTGACCAATATCAAGTCGGCACTAATCCGCCGTCTTTTGACAAGCAATTTGTTCGGGATTGGTTGGAGCAAAGCGGTTGGAACAAAAAAGCTCCGGCACCGGACGTCCCTAGCGATGTTATTCAGAAAACAGTTGATAAATATCGGGAAGCATTAAATCTTTTAACCAACGAATCATAAATTTGATAAAAGGTCGTCTGAAACACAGAAGTATGTTTCAGACGACCTTTCGCTGTCATGAATGCTTGGATTTACTTACATTTGCTATTATAATGCGCGTTTGGATTGACCGTTTGAAGTCGTCTGAAAAATTATAGTTTTTACCAACCGCCGCACACCTGAAACCCTAACTATGCACATTCTCACTTTTAGTGTGCATTATTAGTGTTTTAGCGTGCGGCATTCTGAAAGGAACGAAATGTTCGATAAACACGTTAAAACCTTCCAATATGGCAATCACACCGTTACTTTGGAAACCGGCGAAATTGCGCGCCAAGCCGCCGCGGCTGTTAAAGTATCGATGGGCGACACAGTTGTTTTGGTTGCTGTTACCACCAATAAAGAAGTCAAAGAAGGTCAAGACTTCTTCCCTCTGACTGTTGATTACCTTGAACGTACTTACGCCGCAGGTAAAATCCCTGGCGGTTTCTTTAAGCGCGAAGGCAAACAAAGTGAAAAAGAAATCCTGACCAGCCGTCTGATTGACCGTCCTATCCGCCCGCTGTTCCCTGAAGGTTTCTACCACGACATCCAAATCGTTGCGATGGTGGTTTCCGTTGACCCTGAAATCGATTCCGACATCCCTGCCATGCTCGGCGCGTCCGCTGCGCTGGTGTTGAGCGGCGTACCGTTTGCCGGTCCGATTGGTGCCGCGCGTGTAGGTTATGTAAACGGCGTGTACGTATTGAACCCGACCAAAGCCGAATTGGCTAAATCCAAGCTGGATTTGGTGGTTGCAGGTACATCCAAAGCCGTTTTAATGGTGGAATCTGAAGCTAAAATCCTACCTGAAGACGTGATGCTGGGTGCCGTCGTTTACGGTCACGACCAAATGCAGGTAGCGATTAACGCCATCAATGAATTCGCCGACGAAGTAAACCCTGAAGTATGGGATTGGAAAGCGCCTGAAACCAATGAAGAATTGGTTGCCAAAGTGCGCGAAATCGCAGGCGAAGCCATTAAAGAAGCGTTCAAAATCCGTCAAAAACAAGCGCGTTCCGCTAAATTGGACGAGGCTTGGAATGCAGTGAAAGATGCGCTGATTACCGAAGAAACCGATACTCTGGCTGCCAACGAAATCAAGGGCATTTTCAAACATTTGGAAGCCGACGTTGTCCGCACCCAAATTTTGGAAGGTCAGCCGCGTATCGATGGTCGCGATACCCGTACTGTCCGTCCGCTGAACATCCAAACCGGCGTATTGCCGCGTACACACGGTTCTGCCCTGTTTACCCGCGGCGAAACCCAAGCCCTTGCCGTAGCGACTTTGGGTACTTCGCGCGACGAACAAATTATTGATGCGCTTTCTGGCGAATACACCGACCGCTTTATGCTGCATTACAACTTCCCGCCGTATTCTACCGGCGAAGTAGGTCGCGTCGGCGCGCCGAAACGCCGCGAAATCGGACATGGCCGTTTAGCAAAACGCGCATTGGTTGCCGTATTGCCGTCTCCTGAAGAATTCAGCTACACCATGCGTGTTGTTTCCGAGATTACCGAGTCCAACGGTTCGTCTTCTATGGCTTCCGTCTGCGGTGGCTGTTTGAGCTTGCTGTCTGCCGGCGTGCCTTTGAAAGCACACGTTGCCGGTATCGCAATGGGTCTGATTTTGGACAACAACAAATTCGCCGTGTTGACCGACATCTTGGGTGATGAGGATCACTTGGGCGATATGGACTTTAAAGTTGCCGGTACGACCGAAGGCGTAACCGCGCTGCAAATGGACATCAAAATCCAAGGCATTACCAAAGAAATCATGCAGATTGCTTTGGCGCAAGCCAAAGACGCGCGTCTGCACATCTTGGAACAGATGAAAGCCGCCGTGGCAGGTCCGCAAGAGCTGTCTGCTCACGCTCCGCGCCTGTTTACCATGAAAATCAACCAAGACAAAATCCGTGAAGTCATTGGCAAAGGCGGTGAAACCATCCGTGCGATTACCGCTGAAACCGGTACTGAAATCAATATCGCGGAAGACGGCACCATCACTATTGCCGCAACCACTCAAGAAGCCGGCGACGCTGCGAAAAAACGCATCGAAGAAATCACTGCCGAAGTGGAAGTGGGCAAAGTGTACGAAGGTACTGTGGTTAAAATCCTCGACAACAACGTTGGTGCCATCGTCAGCGTGATGCCGGGCAAAGACGGTTTGGTACACATCAGCCAAATCGCCCACGAGCGCGTACGCAACGTCAGCGACTATCTGCAAGTCGGTCAGGTTGTGAATGTGAAAGCATTGGAAGTGGACGACCGCGGTCGCGTGCGTCTGTCTATCAAAGCATTGACCGAAGCTCCTGCGCGCGAAGAAAAAGCGCCTGAATAATCGTTGAGCCGATTTTGATTGATAAAAGGTCGTCTGAAAGATTTCAGACGACCTTTTTTGCTGAATACGGATGAAAAAGTAGGGATAGGAATATGAAGTTGATTTGTCTTGTGTCGGAACTTTGATTTATCTTTCCTTTTAAGCAGCAATTAGGGAGAATGCTGAAAAGGTCGTCTGAAAACCATTTTCCTTGATTTGAACTGCACCCCAAAAGTTGGACATCCC
>NZ_KV789537.1:350-813 GCF_001807625.1 Neisseria sp. HMSC03D10 | reverse complement strand
AAAACAAAGCGGTAAACGGTTTCATCCTTGGATACCGACAACTTCTCGCATGCGGTAATAATGCCCTGCCATTGTTTCGCTGGGGGGGGGCGTCCGAACCGGCTGAAAAAGCGGCGGCGACTTCGGACAATACGGCCTCCTGCGGACGGATTTCAAATGCTGCGCGCTGGTTGAGGTAGGAAGACAGCGGCAATGAGAAATCGGTGGAGGTGGCGGTGATTTCGACGCGGTAGGCGGTGTTGGCGGCTTCGGAGGCGGTGAAGGATTTGACGGAGAGTGATGGGGAGAATCGGGCGAAGGTGAGATGGTAGGATTGGCGGGCAGTCATGGCGTTGATTTTAAAGATGACAATGAGGTTCGTATGGTAACTTGAACGTCATCAACGGTAAAGCAAATGGGATAAACGGTAGAAAGGTCGTCTGAATGGAGGTTTTTCAGACGGCCTTTCCCATTGCCATCCTAT
>NZ_KV789537.1:0-330 GCF_001807625.1 Neisseria sp. HMSC03D10 | reverse complement strand
ACGGCCTCCTGCGGACGGATTTCAAACGCTGCTCGCTGGTTGAGGTAGGAAGACAGCGGCAGGGAGGAATCGGTAGAGGTGGCGGTGATTTCGACGCGGTAGGCGGTGTTGGCGGCTTCGGAGGCGGTGAAGGATTTGACGGAGAGTGATGGGGAGAATCGGGCGAAGGTGAGATGGTAGGATTGGCGGGCGGTCATGACGAGACAATTTCAGAATGACAATGAATTTGATATGTTAACTTGGATTATGCCGATGGTAAAGCGAATGGGATGAGTGGAAAAAAGGCCGTCTGAACGGTGTGAACTGGCCCCCAAATCTTGGACACTCATA
>NZ_KV789536.1:31840-42362 GCF_001807625.1 Neisseria sp. HMSC03D10 | reverse complement strand
CTTGAAATCCGAATCCAAGGTCGTCTGAAAACCTGTCATCGTTATATCTGCATTATTTGAGTGATCTCGGCATGTTTGATTTGTTCCATTGCTCACAAATAGTCAAATTGATATTGTTATTTATTATAAATGCTGTATTATATTCGGGTAATTATAACAAATAAAATAATAACATCATAAGTTCCTAACTATCTCCTTTATCCGTCATTCAGACGACCTCATTCCACAGATTTTCGATTTTTCAACACTTCAAGCCATTTATATGGCTTGTTCGTTAAATTTTGCGCGTTTTAAATTTGGAGAATCGATGTGAATTTCGACTATATAGCCCACATCAGAAAATCGGACCAAAAACCACAACCTTTGCAGACTCACCTGACCGAAGCCGCCGCTATCGCAAAATTATTGGCGACTAAGTTAAATTTAGAACAAGCAGGCGAACTGCTTGGGTTGATGCACGATTTCGGCAAATATTCCCAAAAATTCCAAAACTACATTCGCAGGGTTAATAATATTGGGTTCAATTTTGATCAAGATGACGAAGATAGTTTTAAAGGAGGAGACCATTCCACCGCCGGAGCACAATGGGTTTATCGCAAATTGAGGAAGTTTGGCGCAGCACAGGGTATCGGCGAATTGTTCGGACAAATGCTGGGTTTGTGCATTGCATCACACCACGGCGAAGGCTTGATTGACTGTTTGGATGGAGAAGGTAATCCGAAATGGATTGAACGGTTTAATAAAACTGATGAACTGACACATTTGGTGGAATGCGAACGAAATGCTGATGAAGTCGTTCAGCAAAAAGCATATGAATTGGCAGGAGAAAACCTGATTCGCAGCCTGCTCAAAGCAGTGAAACCGATTCTTTCCGATCCAGCAAGCAACGACAAAATCAAAGAGTTTTACCTCGGCTGCCTGACCCGTTTCCTGTTTAGCTGCCTGATTGATGCCGACCGTATCAACAGTTCGGATTTTGAACGGGAAGAGCAAAAAGAAATCCGCCGCTTGGCGAAAAAACCAGATTGGCAATCAGCAATTGATAAATTGGAAGCCAAATTAGCAGGTTTTGAAAATCGTCCTGCCGAAGAAATCAAACCTATTGACGAAATCCGCCGCAAAATTTCAGACGACTGTCTAAAAAGAGCATCAGATTCTCAAGGCATTTATACACTCACAGTACCGACCGGTGGCGGCAAAACATTAGCCAGTCTGCGCTACGCTCTGCATCATGCGCAAAAGCACAATCTCGACCGCATCATCTACATCATTCCCTATACTTCCATCATTGATCAAAACGCGGAAGAAGTCCGTAAAATTTATTGTTTAGATTTGAAAGAAGATGACAATGGTGAATTTCATTCATGTAGAGAATGTTCAGAATGTGAGAAGTGGGTGCTCGAACACCACTCCAATTTAGAACCCGAAAAGCAAAGCTGGCAGGACAAACTGCTGTCCGAAAACTGGGATAAGCCCATTGTATTTACCACGATGGTGCAGTTTTTGGATGCTTGGTTCGGCGGCGGTACGCGCGGCGCGCGGCATATCCACCCGATGACCAATGCGGTGCTGATTTTTGATGAAATCCAAACCCTGCCCGTGAAATGCGTACATTTGTTTTGCAATGTGCTGAACTGGTTGACGGCATTTGGCAAAAGCACGGCGGTTTTGTGTACGGCGACGCAGCCTTTGCTCGGTGAATCGGGTTTGCAGAATTTCCCTGAAGGCAAAAGGGAAAGCATTGCCGCGCGCGGTTTGTTAAAGCAGTCTGCACATGCCGAAATCATGGGAACTGATGAGCAAAGAGAAGAGCTTTATAAAAAGTTATCGCGCGTAGAAATCCGATTCAACGAAAAATCAGGCGGTTGGAATGTGGATGAAGCGGGCGCGTTTTTGCTGGAACAGTTTCAGACGACCCCAAGCTGCCTATTTATCGTCAATACCAAAAAATGGGCGCAGGAGCTTTATCAATATTGCCAAAGGCAAAACATGCCGTCCGAATCCTTATTCCATCTCAGCACCAACCAATGCGCGGCGCACCGCAAAGCGATTTTTGACACCATCAAAGCTCGTCTGAAAAACAAAGAACCCGTTATCTGCATCAGCACCCAGTTGATTGAAGCAGGCGTGGATATTTCGATGGCTTGCGTGATTCGTGCATTAAGCGGATTGGACAGCATTGCCCAAGCGGCAGGGCGTTGCAACCGGCATGGCGAGAAAAAAGGCAAAGGGCAGGTGTGGGTGTTGAATTTGCAGGAGCAGGATTTTACGCGGATATTGCCCGATATTCAGGCAGGCAAAACCCATGCCGAACGCGTGTTTCGCGATTTTGCCGGGCAGGATATTTTGCAGCCAGAAGCGATGAAGCGATATTTTGAATATTATTTTTACCAGCGCAGTGATGAAATGTTGTATTCCGTCAAAAACAGCGCAACGGGTTCACTGCTGGATTGGCTGAGCGATAATAAAAACAATCCTGGCAGTAATATAAATATAAATAACCGCAGAACTGGAAAAATCCAACTGCTGATGCAATCCTTCAAAAGCGCAGGGCGTGCTTTCCAAGCCATAGACGCGCCGACACACGCCGTGATTGTGCCGTATGGTGAAGGTGCGGAACTCATTGCCAAACTCTGCGGCGAATGGGATCCGAAAGAAATGTATGACGCAAAGAAAAAAGCCCAGCGTTACAGCGTGAACGTCTTCCCCAACGTTTGGGGTAAATTGCAAAAAGAAAACGCCCTGTATGAAACTATTGAAGGTTCGGGCATTTATTATTTGAATGAACGCTATTACAACGATGAATTCGGCTTGTCTTTGGACGAAACAAGCGAAATGACTTTTTACGATTTATAGGAGCAATATGGACAGCAAAATCAGTTTCCGCGTATGGGGGCGGCAAGCCTTGTTTACCGACCCCGTTACCAAAATTGGCGGCGAAAAATTCAGCTACCAAGTGCCAACATACGAAGCTATTAAAGGCATTGTCAAAAGCATTTACTGGAAGCCCACGTTGATTTGGTATATCGACCGCATCCGCGTGATGAAACCCATCCGCACCCAAAGCAAGTCCACCAAACCGCTGGACTGGAACGGCGGCAATACTTTGGCAATTTACACCTTTTTGCAGGACGTGGAATACCAAGTGGAAGCCCATTTTGAATGGAATGAGCATTGGGAAGAATTGGCAGGCGACCGCAATTTCGGCAAACACATCGCCATTGCCAGAAGAATGTTGGAACGCGGCGGGCGGCAGGATATTTTTCTCGGCACGCGCGATTGCCAAGGCTATGTCGAGCCTTGCGAGTTTGGCAGCCCAAGTCGAGATGGAAAAACAGGCGTTTACGATGAAATCGACAATTTGGATTTCGGTTTAATGTTCCATAGTTTTGGCTATCCCGAAGAAACAGGAAAGCCCGAATTGGTCAGCCGTTTTTGGATGGCAAATATGAAAAACGGCGTGATTGAATTTCCCAGTGTAAACGAAAGTGCAGGCTGCCTGAAAACCCGATTTATCCGCAAAATGCAGCCTGAAAAACCGTTCAAGCGCGGCGAAAACGTCAAGCCTGTGGAAGACGAAGCCAAGGAGCTGGAATTATGAGCTGGATGCAGAAACTTTATCGGACGTATGAAAGCATTTTAGAACAGGGGGGTACCAATGATGCCGAGCCGCTGACGCCGGTCGGGCATACCATCCAAAACGCGCATATTGTTATCGTGATTGACGGTCAGGGCAATTTTCAGACGGCACGCGTGATGCCGCCGAAAACAGCGATTTTGCTGCCTGCCACTGAGTCGTCTGAAAACCGAACCAGCGGCGAAGCCCCGCATCCGCTTGCCGACAAAATCCAATATGTCGCCAAAGATTACGCCGATTACGGCGGCGAAAAGAAAGCCTATTTTGAAGGCTACCTGAAACAACTCAAAGCATGGTGCGAATCGCCTTTTGCTCATCCCAAAGTGCAGGCTGTGCTGCACTATGTTGCCAAAGGGCGGGTGGTTACCGATTTGGTGGAAGCAGGCATATTTCCACTTGATTCAGACGGCAAAGTGTTGAACAAATGGGAAGCCGAAGGCGATGCGCCGCCGATTTTCTCCGTGCTGCCCAAAACCAAAGGCGAAATTGAATTCGGCTCGGCATTGGTGTGCTGGCAGGTGGAAATTGCGGGCGACGTACACAGCCAAACTTGGACGGACAAAACCATACAGCAATCTTGGGCGGATTACGCCGCTTCAGAAAAAGCCGAAAAAGGTTTTTGCTTGGTGCAGGGCGAAGAAGCCGTCATTTCCACCATGCACCCTGCCAAACTGCGCCACACGGGTGATAAAGCCAAGCTGATTTCTTCCAACGACACGGCGGGCTACACCTTTCGCGGGCGTTTTGCCACCGCCGAAGAAGCCGCCAGCGTATCGGCAGACGTATCCGCCAAGGCGCACAGCGCGCTGCGTTGGCTGATTTCCCGCCAAGGCATCCGAAACGGTGACCAAGTTACCGTCGCCTGGGCAATCAGCGGCAAACCCGTCCCATCGCCGATGAAAGACATTTCCACTGAACTAAATTGGGCGGATATGGCAAACTGGGACATCAGTGCAGTCGAAAATCCCGATGAAATTGCCACCCAAAGGCTACCTGAAAATTCGGAAGCGTCCCCCGATTGGTCTGTAAATATCGGGCGTGCTGCTGCGCGAATCATCAAAAAGAAACTGCACGGCTATCAGGCAGAATTGAAAGCCCATGAACAAATCTCCCTGATTATGCTCGATTCCGCCACACCGGGACGCATGGCACTGACCTATTACCAAGAATTTCTGCCCGCCGACTATTTCACCAATTTAGACGCATGGATTGACGATTTTTCTTGGTATCAGCGTTACAGCATTGAAGTCCCAAACGGCAAAAAAACCGACAAGCGCACCCAATGGCGCTTTGTCCCGCCGTCGCCTTACAGCATTGCCGAAGCCGTGTACGGCAAATCCCTGTCCGACACGCTCAAAAAACAGCTTTATGCCCGCCTTCTGCCTGTTATCGCAGGCGGAACATCCGTGCCGATTCCTGAAGATTTGGTGCGTCAAAGTTTTCAGGCAGCCTGCAACCCGAACGGCTGTGAAAACTGGGAATGGCAAAGAAACATCGGCGTCGCCTGCGCCCTATACAAAGGCTGGCGCGCCCGTCATCACGATTTATCACAACGGAGAACTTACCCTATGAGCTTGGATACCCAAAACCGCTCGCGTGACTACTTATATGGCAGGCTGCTTGCCGTCGCCGAAAACACCGAATCTTACGCCCTGTATTTGGCAGGCGAAAAACGCGCCACCACCGCCGAACGCTATATGCAGCGTTTCGCCGAACATCCGTTTGCTACATGGCGCAATATTGAGCTGGCGTTGAAACCCTATCAAGAACGCCTGCGCAACAACGGCAAGGATACCGGTGCACAGGCAATTGGCGAAATCATGGAATTATTTGCCACCGATGATTTCACCTGCGACGACAAATTAAGCGGCGAATTTCTCTTGGGCTACCATTGCCAAAAAATGGAAATTGCCCGTCGCATTGCCGAGCTTTCTGCCAACAAATCCAAAACCCACGAATAACCCATTTAAAGGAAAACTAAGATGAGCTTAACCAAAAAAATCGACTTCGCCTTAATCCTGAAAGTAACCAACGCCAATCCTAACGGCGACCCCCTAAACGGCAACCGCCCGCGTGCTGATTTCCAAGGCTTTGGCGAAATGACTGACGTATGCCTGAAACGTAAAATCCGTGATCGCCTGCAAGACAGCGGAGAGAGCATTTTTGTGCAATCGGACGAAAAGAAAACCGACGGCATGACCAGCTTGGCCAACCGCGCCAAAGACAAAGATGTCGGCTTGGGTGCGGATGCCTTTAACGCCAAAAAAGCCGACAAAGACGATACCGCCAAAAAGGCCTGTGAAAAATGGCTGGATGTACGCAGTTTCGGGCAGGTCTTCGCATTCAGCGGCGACGGCAGCAGCGGCATATCCATCGCTGTGCGCGGCCCCGTTACTATTCAATCCGCATTTAGCGTTGAGCCGATTAACATCACCAGCACCCAGATCACCAAAAGCGTCAGCGGCGAAGGCGACGGCATGAAAAAAAGCTCCGACACCATGGGCATGAAACACCGCGTCGATAACGGCGTGTACGTTGCCTTCGGCGCGATGTCGCCGCAGCTTGCCGAGCGCACTGGCTTTTCAGACGGCGATGCCGAAAAAATCAAGGCCGCACTCACCAAACTCTTTGAAGGCGACGCATCATCCGCCCGCCCCGAAGGCAGCATGCAGGTGCTGAAACTTATCTGGTGGGAACACAACAGCAAAGCAGGGCAATATTCTTCGGCCAAAGTGCATGGCAGCCTGAAAGTGAATGCGGATGGCAGCTATGAACTGGAAAAACTTGATGGTTTAACTCCGCAGGAAATCGACGGTTTCTAAAATATTCAAAAAGATGACCGCACTTTTAACCGAAAGCCAAGGGGAAAATCAGGACACGCGCCTGATTCCCCTTTCCGCCTTGCAACACTACGCCTTCTGCCCACGCCAATGTGCCTTGATTCATAACGAGCAGGCGTGGGCGGAGAACTATTTGACCGCGCAGGGCAAGGCGTTGCATGAGCGGGTGGATTCGGGCGAGCCGGAAACGCGCAAGGGCGTGCGCTTTGAGCGGACGGTGCACGTGTCTGCGGAAAAACTGGGCATCAGCGGCGTGTTGGATTTGGTGGAAGTGGAAACAAAGACAAGTCGTCTGAAACCCGTGGAATACAAACGCGGCAAGCCCAAACCCGACCCGATGGACGAAATCCAGCTGTGCGCACAAGGCTTGTGCTTGGAAGAAATGACGGGGCAAACCGTCTCTGAGGGCGCGCTGTGGTATATGCAAACCCGCCACCGCGTCCCCATCACGTTTTCAGACGACCTGCGCGCCCAAACACTCGCCACCATCGCCGCCGTGCGCGACCTTCTAAACAGCGGCCAAACCCCGCTGCCCGCCTACGGCAAACGCTGCAAAGCCTGCTCGCTGGTGGAGATTTGCCAGCCGGAGTTGTTGGGGAAACGGGATCGGAGTGTGGGGTATATAAATAGATTATTCTCACAATAAACAGTCAAGGAATTGACTTTCTGTTTGAAGTGGTCTATCATGGATTCCATGACATCTTGTTATGGGAGAAAAAATGGGCAGTCGGAACGATAAAGGCTGGAAAATTCTTTTTGAAAAAAGAGCTGATGATGAATTTTTATTCCATGTTAAGGGAATTAGAAAAATTGTTAGTATACTAATATTAACTGTATTTACGATTATCTATTTGATAGATGGATATTTCCGTTTCTATTCGTGAATATATTCATTTGTTTGTCTTTTGTCTTTAAAGGAGGTGTGTAAGAAGATCACTCTATAATTCCAGGTGCTTTATAGATGCCTGTGTGTTGAAACCTTGATTGTTTTTTGTTTAATTTGATTGAGTAGTACCGCCTTTTTTATGGCGGTACTTATTTAATTGATTTATCTGATATGCGTAGATACAAGATCTGATACTTGTGTCCAAAGATTTGTTGAGATTGATGTAATTTGAAATGATTGCTGTGGACTGGCAATGTCGGATTCGAGAATCCGACCTACCGTTTTTCAGGTGGATCAACCCTGTTAAATACCTAAAAAAGTGCGGTCAAAATCCAAGGCGTTTTTCACATGAGAAAATTACAAAATACGCTGTATATCACCACCCAAGGCAGCTACCTGCATAAGGAGCGGGAGACGCTGGTGGTGGAGCAGGAGCGTAAGAAGGTGGCGCAGTTGCCGGTGCATTCCATCGGGCATATTTTCTGTTTTGGCAATGTGTTGGTGTCGCCGTTTTTGTTGGGGTTTTGCGGCGAAAATAATGTATTAACCATTAGTTATATTTTATTTAAGGAGAAAGATGATGAGTTTGCTACAAGCATATTCTTTAGATTTAGGTAAAAAAATTAATGCGAAAGAAGCGGATATTGCTTATCAGAAAGGTTTGATTGGCAGTCAAAAAAACTTTCAATGTCCTCATCAGGAGTGTGGTATTGCAGTTACTTGTGCAAATTTAGAACGACCTAAATACAAAAGAAAGGTAGAACCTTATTTTAAATCGATTGAAAATCATAAATTTGGTTGTCCTTTTGCGGAGGAGGAAAGGCGCATTAAGTTGCTGGAAATTGATAAAAATGGGCATTATGAAAATGTTGCTTCAGGTGAGATTTTGGTAAATCTGGCAGAACCTACACCTAAAAAACAAAATAGCGATAATGCTTCTGAGATTAAAGAAATCAGTGTTTCACGAACTTGCCAACTTTCAGATTCAAAAAAAGATAAAGTATCAACTAATCAAACTAAAACTTTATCTGTATTGGTTTCATCGTTCTTAAATAATGAAAACTTTTCAATAACATTACCAAGACCATATCAAGAGAGAATATTATTGAGAGAAGCATTTATTAAAGTTGATGGTCAGGATTTGTCAAGCCTCGAACAAAATTGTTGGAGAGTTTATTATGGAAAAGCGTGGATAAATAAACTATCAAGTGGTGATTATCAAATTAAATTTGATTCGCAATTAAATGATCTTTCTCTTGAAGAGAGTGGTGTTAGACCTTCGTTTTTTATTTCAAAATCTATGATTGATGATTCGCCATATGAGAAATTTAAAAAAGAGAAAATGGATGAATTAATAGTTCAGAAAAAACCTAAACAAGTTTTTATTCTTTCAGATGTTCCATCTTTAAATCATACAAAGAAATATATTAATTTTATGCTTGAAGGTCTATCATATTTAGAGATTTTGGATACATAAAATAAGGAGTTCTCCCCATGCGCAAACTGCAAAACACACTCTATATCACCACCCAAGGCAGCTATCTGCATAAGGAGCGGGAGACGCTGGTGGTGGAGCAGGAGCGTAAGAAGGTGGCGCAGTTGCCGGTGCATTCCATCGGGCATATTTTCTGTTTCGGGAATGTGCTGGTGTCGCCGTTTTTGCTGGGGTTTTGCGGTGAAAATAATGTGAATTTGGCGTTTTTTACCGAAAACGGACGTTTCTTGGGGCGGCTTCAGGGGCGGCAGAGTGGCAATGTGCTACTGCGTCGGGCGCAGTATCGGGTGTCGGAGCAAAATCCCGTGCCGATTGCGCGCAATATCATTGCGGCGAAGATTCAGGCGAGTAAGCGGGTGCTTCAGCGGCAGATTCGCAATTACGGCGAGAATGAGGCGATTCAAAGTGCGGTCGATGCTTTGAATATTTCACTGCGGCAGTTGAAGGGCGCGGACGGGCTGGACGTGGTGCGCGGGATTGAGGGCGATGCGGCGGCGCGTTATTTCGGCGTGTTCGGGCAACTTTTGAGTGAAAAAAGCGGCTTTTCTTTTGACGGGCGTAACCGCCGTCCACCCAGAGACAGGGTGAATGCGCTGTTGTCGTTTGTGTACAGTCTGTTGGGCAAGGACATCAGCGGCGCGCTGCAAGGCGTGGGGCTGGACCCACAGGTGGGCTTTCTGCACGCCGACCGACCGGGGCGCGACAGTCTGGCGCAAGATATTTTGGAAGAATTCCGCGCGTGGTGGGCGGACAGGTTGGTGCTGTCGCTGATTAACCGAGGGCAAATCAAACCGCAGGATTTTGTTACCGAGGCAAGCGGCGCGGTAAGCTTGAAAGCGGAGGCACGTAAGCTTTTGTTCCAAGCCTTGCAGGCGAAAAAGCAGGAGAAAATCGTGCATCCGTTTTTGGGCGAAGAAGTGGAAATCGGGTTGCTGCCGTATATTCAGGCAATGCTGTTGGCGCGCCATTTGCGCGGGGATTTGGCGGAATACCCACCGTTTTTGATGAGATAGATTTGCAGGTCGTCTGAAAACGGGTTGGATGTTTTCAGACGACCTCTAAAGCAGCCTGCACATGGGAATACAAAATGCTGATGCTGATTACTTATGATATTTCGCTGGAAGACGCGGAAGGGCAGGCAAGGCTGCGGCGCGTGGCGAAATTGTGTCTGGACTACGGCGTGCGCGTGCAATATTCAGTGTTCGAATGCGACATTGCGCCCGACCAGTGGGTTGTTTTAAAGGACAAACTTTTGAAAACCTACAACCCCGAAACCGACAGCCTGCGCTTTTATCATCTGGGCAGCAAATGGCGGCGCAAAGTGGAACACCACGGCGCGAAACCGGCGGTGGATGTGTTTAAGGATACGTTGATTGTGTGAATCGCCAACCTGCGGTTCTCATGAAAATGCGGCAGGGTTGGCGAATTGGGATTGTTCTTTAACAATCAGGATATTGCGAATGCGGGTATAACGGAAAAGGCTGTGTTATACTCGCGTTCGCGCTTTTCTTGGGGGCTTAGCGAAATCAGGGCTGCGAAACCTGATGGAGCAAGGCTTTTGAGAGAGGCTCCAGCCGCCTTCAGGCGGCTGTGTGTTGAAACAGGCAGTTATCCAAATCCAAGCAGACTTTGCTTGCCAGCCGCCTTCAGGCGGCTGTGTGTTG
>NZ_KV789536.1:31600-31820 GCF_001807625.1 Neisseria sp. HMSC03D10 | reverse complement strand
GCCTTCAGGCGGCTGTGTGTTGAAACGGCAGGTCTGGGAGTAGTGGTGGTCTGACACACCCAGCCGCCTTCAGGCGGCTGTGTGTTGAAACGCTGCCGTTTACGGACGGCCTCACCCATCCGCCGCCCAGCCGCCTTCAGGCGGCTGTGTGTTGAAACAGCCCATGCTTGAGTAGCAAGAGCCAGAGGAGCCCAGCCGCCTTCAGGCGGCTGTGTGTTGA
>NZ_KV789536.1:31356-31580 GCF_001807625.1 Neisseria sp. HMSC03D10 | reverse complement strand
GCCGCCTTCAGGCGGCTGTGTGTTGAAACAAGAAGTTACTGAAAAAGCCACAGGAAGCGTATCCAGCCGCCTTCAGGCGGCTGTGTGTTGAAACTAAAGGAAACAACAATGGCAGTTTTGTTAAATCTGTCCAGCCGCCTTCAGGCGGCTGTGTGTTGAAACTTTTATTACACTGGACACCCTTAATCATTTTCCCCAGCCGCCTTCAGGCGGCTGTGTGTTGA
>NZ_KV789536.1:31106-31336 GCF_001807625.1 Neisseria sp. HMSC03D10 | reverse complement strand
GCCGCCTTCAGGCGGCTGTGTGTTGAAACATCTATCCCGATCCGTTTGGCGATACAGGTTTTACCAGCCGCCTTCAGGCGGCTGTGTGTTGAAACATCAGCTGATACTCCCCATCCTCGCCGCGCTGATACCCAGCCGCCTTCAGGCGGCTGTGTGTTGAAACCCATCGGTGCCAAGCCCGCTCTGACACCCCATCAGGACCCAGCCGCCTTCAGGCGGCTGTGTGTTGA
>NZ_KV789536.1:30860-31086 GCF_001807625.1 Neisseria sp. HMSC03D10 | reverse complement strand
CCGCCTTCAGGCGGCTGTGTGTTGAAACGCAAGCAGCACGGCTATGTCCCTAAGGGACGCAGACCAGCCGCCTTCAGGCGGCTGTGTGTTGAAACTTATAATTATGCAAAAGTTTTATAAGTTTATAAAACCAGCCGCCTTCAGGCGGCTGTGTGTTGAAACCCACAAGACAGGGAAAGGCAACACATCAAGGATATCCAGCCGCCTTCAGGCGGCTGTGTGTTGA
>NZ_KV789536.1:30614-30840 GCF_001807625.1 Neisseria sp. HMSC03D10 | reverse complement strand
GCCGCCTTCAGGCGGCTGTGTGTTGAAACATGTACCGAAAACCACGCACCGGCCATACATGACCCAGCCGCCTTCAGGCGGCTGTGTGTTGAAACACTGTTGCTTTGGTGATACCTCTCATATAGGTTGTCCAGCCGCCTTCAGGCGGCTGTGTGTTGAAACTACCGGGATATGAACGTATCTGTAAAGATGCTGAGCCAGCCGCCTTCAGGCGGCTGTGTGTTGA
>NZ_KV789536.1:30369-30594 GCF_001807625.1 Neisseria sp. HMSC03D10 | reverse complement strand
GCCGCCTTCAGGCGGCTGTGTGTTGAAACGACTATTGCCGCCTGATTGTCGCTACACCCTTAGCCAGCCGCCTTCAGGCGGCTGTGTGTTGAAACTCCAACATCAACGGCCTTTTGATAGACCATCATAACCAGCCGCCTTCAGGCGGCTGTGTGTTGAAACCAGCAGGCTGAGTGTTTGTTTGAGTTTGGCGGCCCCAGCCGCCTTCAGGCGGCTGTGTGTTGA
>NZ_KV789536.1:29990-30349 GCF_001807625.1 Neisseria sp. HMSC03D10 | reverse complement strand
GCCGCCTTCAGGCGGCTGTGTGTTGAAACCTGTATCCGGTCCGATGTATTGCACGGGGTTGATCCAGCCGCCTTCAGGCGGCTGTGTGTTGAAACTATAAAATTTATCATTTGCTGAAAAAGGAAGAATCACCAGCCGCCTTCAGGCGGCTGTGTGTTGAAACTTTAATCAACATCCAGCCGGTCGCAAACGTGTTGATACCAGCCGCCTTCAGGCGGCTGTGTGTTGAAACGCCCAAGTGCGTTAAGGCTTTCGTCACTCGCTGCCCAGCCGCCTTCAGGCGGCTGTGTGTTGAAACGAGCAGACATCACGCACCGAAGCCGCCAGCATAGCCAGCCGCCTTCAGGCGGCTGTGTGTT
>NZ_KV789536.1:29547-29970 GCF_001807625.1 Neisseria sp. HMSC03D10 | reverse complement strand
CGCCTTCAGGCGGCTGTGTGTTGAAACTCCAAATAAAAAAGGCCGTCTGATTTCAGACGACCCCAGCCGCCTTCAGGCGGCTGTGTGTTGAAACCAACTGGACACCTTTGGGCAAGTCTGCTACAAGGCGCCAGCCGCCTTCAGGCGGCTGTGTGTTGAAACCTGCGTATTCCTACACCATCAAGGGCGCACCGCTCCAGCCGCCTTCAGGCGGCTGTGTGTTGAAACATTGAATAGAGGATTGGGTTATGAAATATAAGCACCAGCCGCCTTCAGGCGGCTGTGTGTTGAAACAACAGCTTCGCAATGTCCTTTTTGTGGACAAAGCCAGCCGCCTTCAGGCGGCTGTGTGTTGAAACGCAGCTTGCGCGCCTGCTTGCTCATAGTTACATCGCCAGCCGCCTTCAGGCGGCTGTGTGTTGA
>NZ_KV789536.1:29309-29527 GCF_001807625.1 Neisseria sp. HMSC03D10 | reverse complement strand
CCGCCTTCAGGCGGCTGTGTGTTGAAACAGGCGAAATCGGTTTAGAGCTTGCCTTCAGACCCCAGCCGCCTTCAGGCGGCTGTGTGTTGAAACTAGAGACAGAAGGTTTCGGACGATTCGGGGACGCCAGCCGCCTTCAGGCGGCTGTGTGTTGAAACTTCCAAGCGATTCGCCAAACGTGATTTAATGACCCAGCCGCCTTCAGGCGGCTGTGTGTT
>NZ_KV789536.1:29067-29289 GCF_001807625.1 Neisseria sp. HMSC03D10 | reverse complement strand
CCGCCTTCAGGCGGCTGTGTGTTGAAACAATCATGAAATACTCAAAAGCCAAGCAAATTGCCCAGCCGCCTTCAGGCGGCTGTGTGTTGAAACAATAAGAGATCGAGTCATGAAGTATAAACACTATCCAGCCGCCTTCAGGCGGCTGTGTGTTGAAACGCATTCGACCCAATCGTTAAAGCCAAAATCACTACCAGCCGCCTTCAGGCGGCTGTGTGTTGA
>NZ_KV789536.1:28823-29047 GCF_001807625.1 Neisseria sp. HMSC03D10 | reverse complement strand
GCCGCCTTCAGGCGGCTGTGTGTTGAAACTGCTTGATACCATCGCGGAATACATGGGTAAATCCAGCCGCCTTCAGGCGGCTGTGTGTTGAAACCAAATTTGAGAAGGCATCATGTTTAAAGAACCTTGCCAGCCGCCTTCAGGCGGCTGTGTGTTGAAACTGGACGGTGATTCCAAGAAGATTTATTGGGCGAGCCAGCCGCCTTCAGGCGGCTGTGTGTTGA
>NZ_KV789536.1:28578-28803 GCF_001807625.1 Neisseria sp. HMSC03D10 | reverse complement strand
AGCCGCCTTCAGGCGGCTGTGTGTTGAAACGTGCGGCTAATAATGCTCCTGAAAAGGTAGTTAACCAGCCGCCTTCAGGCGGCTGTGTGTTGAAACGTCTTGTACGTCGATAGCTTTGTTTGGACGTACCCAGCCGCCTTCAGGCGGCTGTGTGTTGAAACTGAAGACTGTGGATTTGGAGACGCGACTTTCTACGGCCAGCCGCCTTCAGGCGGCTGTGTGTTG
>NZ_KV789536.1:28330-28558 GCF_001807625.1 Neisseria sp. HMSC03D10 | reverse complement strand
GCCGCCTTCAGGCGGCTGTGTGTTGAAACCTTATAACCCTGATACATCTTATAGCCCATGAATCCCCAGCCGCCTTCAGGCGGCTGTGTGTTGAAACTTCAGGGGTTGGAAAATGATTAAGGGTGTTCAGTGCCAGCCGCCTTCAGGCGGCTGTGTGTTGAAACCTCGAATCGTTATTTGTCGTCTGAAAAGCGAATGCCAGCCGCCTTCAGGCGGCTGTGTGTTGAA